>NZ_RZQL01000039.1 GCF_003997935.1 Mesorhizobium sp. M7A.F.Ca.US.006.01.1.1 | reverse complement strand
ACGTGACTACGGCCAACCCTTCGCCGAGATCTTCACGCGGTTCAAGGGCGATTTCTATGCCATCGACCCGCTGCTGTTCAGCCCGGCTGAAGTGATCGTGACAGCGATCGAAACCGGCGATACGTTTCGCGCCGGTCAGCGTGATCCGAAGATGCTCGAACGAAGTCTCGGCTAGAGCATGCGGTGCAAAGAGATTCGTCCGTCATTCGCCTGCCCGACGACTGCATTTCGTGCAGCCCTGCCGCGGACGCGGCAATGAGGGCGTGGAACCGCTCGCGCCGCCGACATTCCCGCACCCGAGAGGCAACATGATCCCTCGCATCCTGATCGTCAGCGACAAAGTGGACACCGGCTCCAACGGCCTGGCGGCAGGGCTTGCTCGGGGGGGCGCCGCCGTTACGGCCGTGCCGCTGGCGGCGATCGCATTCGACACCAGCAGCCCGAGCGGACTTTCGATCCCCGGCTTCGGCGGCACGCTGCCCGACGCCGTGCTCGTCCGTTCGATCGCCGCCGGATCGTTCGAAGCGATTACCCGGCGCCTCGGCGTGCTGCACGCGTTAAGCAGACTGTCGGTTCCTGTGTGGAATTCCGCGCAGGCGATCGAGCGCTGCGTCGACAAGTCGATGACGACATTCCTCCTGAAAAATGCCGGCCTGCCTACGCCACGCACCTTTGCCGTAGAAGGACTTGCCGTCGCCGAGGAGATCGCGGTGCAAGAGCTTCCGCGGGGACCGCTGGTGCTGAAACCATTGTTTGGGGCGCAAGGCCGCGGGATAAAGCTGATCCGCACGCTCTCGGATCTGCCGGCCGCAGAAGAGGTGAACAGCGTCTACTACCTTCAGCAATATGTGTCGCGTGGAGGTCCGCCTTTCCGGGATTTCCGCGTCTTTGTCTGCGCCGGCGAGACTGTGGCGATGATGAGCCGCATCAGCGACGACTGGATCACGAACGTCAACCGGGGTGGCGTGCCGGAACAGGTTTCCGAACATGGCAAGGCGGAACTGGCATCGCTGGCTGTCGCTGCGTCAGTTGCGGTCGGCGCGGATTTTGCCGGCGTGGACATCGTGCGGGCTGACGACGGCAATCTGTTCATACTCGAAGTGAACAGCATGCCCGCCTGGTCGGGATTGCAATCGGTGGTCGCCGTGAACATCGCCGAGGCAATCGCCGATGCCTTGCTGAAACTCCTGGCCGACCGCGCCGAAGCGGCCGCCGCGCCGCGGCCCTACCGTTTTGCCGCGCCTGCGAATTCGTGATGGCCGGTAAGGTGGCGCTTTCGCGTGAATGCCTCCGGGCCAGTTACAAGGATGCCTGCAGGATGGAGATCGAAGCCCTCAAACCGGGCAACGTCCATCTGTTCGCCGACGGACACGGAATGTCCGCCGCCCAGTTCATGACAAGTGCGGAGGTTTCCTCCGGGCCGCTGACCGATCCCCGCCTGCCGGTCGGACAGCGCATGCTGGAGGCGGTGCGCGCGACACGATTGGCGGTCGCGACCAATACCAATCTCGGAATCATCCTTCTGGCAGGGCCTCTGATATGCGCCGCCGAAATGGGCGGTGACAGACTGCGCGACAATCTCGATTCGCTGGTTCGGGCTTTGAACGTGCAGGATACCAAGGCGGTATTCGAGGCGATCGTCACGGCCGCGCCAGGCGGCCTCGGAGAAGCCGCCAACGATGTGCGGCAGGAGCCGAAGGTTCATTTGCTGGACGCGATGCGGGAGGCCGCCGACCGCGACATGATCGCCCGCCAGTACGGCAGCTGTTTCGGCGACGTGTTCGGGGTCGGGCTCGCGGCGCTGGATGGAGCGTTGGCACGTGGAGAAACCGGCATGTGGCCGACGGTGTTCGTCTACATGGCGTTTCTCGCCGGCTTCCCTGACAGCCATGTGATGCGCAAGTACGGCGTTGACCTCGCAAATCAGGCGCGGCAGGAAGCCGTTGCCGTTCAGGCGGCGCTCCATGCCGAGAGCCACGAGCCGTCGCGCATTCGTCTGCTCATGGAGTTCGACCGCCGGCTGAAGGCCGACAACATCAACCCCGGCACCTCGGCCGACCTCACCGTGGCTACTCTTTTAGTCCACACCCTCGCCCTCACCTTGCATAATCGCGGCGTTGGTGCTTGACTTCCAAAAGTGGAAGCTGTGCTTCCGCTGCTATCTAGCCAACCGGTCCGGGCAAATCCGGGCGCTGCCAACAAGGATAGCTGTCCATCGAGCGCCTGCTCGGTTGCAGCGTCCGTGGACATCATAATTGTGTCTTGGAGGAAATTGGCATGGCAAAAATCTCAAAGGTTATGGTCGGTGAATCGCTGGTGGGAGACGGCAACGAAGTCGCGCATGTCGACCTGCTCATCGGCCCGCGGGGGAGCGCGGTCGAAACGGCATTTTGCAACGCGCTTACCAACAACAAGGACGGCTTTACTTCGCTTTTGGCGGTGATCGCGCCCAATCTTCAATGCAAACCCAACACCGTGATGTTCAACAAGGTCACGATCAAGGGTGCCAAACAGGCGGTCCAGATGTTCGGCCCGGCGCAGCACGCCGTGGCAAAGGCCGTGCAGGACAGCGTTGCGGACGGGACCATTCCGGCCAACGAAGCAGACGACGTGTTCATCTGCGTCGGGGTATTCATCCATTGGGACGCGGCGGACGACGCCAAGATCCAGAAATACAATTACGAGGCGACAAAGGAAGCTATCCAGCGCGCCGTTGCAGGAACCCCGACCGCCGCCGAAGCAACGGCCCAGCGCGACAAGGTCAAGCATCCGTTCGCAGCCTAGACAAGAGACAGCCCCGCACAGGAAAAACCCTCTTCTGAGACGGATGGTCTGTTGCGCCGGCTGAAAAAAGTTCTGGGCTTTTGAAACGTCAGTTCCCGAAGGGCGCACGCCCTTCGGGAACTGACGAGCAACGAGGATCAGGCGCCGAGTGACGCGAGGCGGCCGGGCGTGAGCGTAGCGGTGTGCAATGAGGTTGCGACCAGCGCCGCGGCGACGCCCATGGCGGACAAGGCCCTGATGTCGTTCTCATCGCGGACGCCGCCGGCCGCAATGACGGCGCGATTTCCGGCCTTGGCCTTGACCTCCTGCAACCGCCCGAAGTCGGGACCGGCGGCCGCACCGACCTTTGCCAGCGTCATGACAATCACCTTTTGCGGCCAAAGCTCGGGCTCATCGAGAAGAGAACGCGGTCCGCAAAAACTATCGCCGACGAAATCAAGGGACAGGATGAGATCGGGATGATCGCGAAAACGCCGCAGCAACATGTCGTCCCGCTGCGATTCAGAGCCCAGAACAGGAGACAGCGAGCGTTCGGCAAGCGCCGCCAAAAGTGTCTTTTCGTCGGCTACGCCGGCATCGACCCAAAGTTCCGGCGGCTCCGCCATCGTCCTCAGCCGGGCGAGTGCGTCGCTGTTTGGCGCTCCGCCTTCGATAGCGTCCAGATCTGCGATGTAGAAGGTCGAAAAAGGATAAAGCCCACGCAGTCCTTCAGCGACCGCGACGACATCGGGGCTTCGGCTGAGCGGCGTAACGATCGGCCTGTAGCGATCGCGTTTTCCCTGCTGGGCGCGAACCACCACGCCGTCTTTCAGGTCGAGAACCGGAATGATACGCAACGTTTTTTTCACCGACCAATTGCCCCCGTCATGAAAGCTTGAAGCGTGGAAAAAAGAAAGGGCATCATTGCCGGTTTCGACATTGGCGGCGCGCATCTGAAGGTGACCCGCGCACAAGACGGTCGCATCGTCGAGGCGGTAACGATCGCAACGCCGCTCTGGCAAGGCCTGCACAAGCTGGCTTCTGCCCTCGACGAAACGGCTTCGATCTACGCGGGTGCGGATCTCAACGCATTCACCATGACAGGCGAACTGTCGGACATCTTTCCGTCCCGCGATCTCGGCGTAGCGGCTCTTCTGGGTCAGATTTCCACCCATTTCCCCACAGACAAAAAGCTGGTCTATGCTGGACCATCCGGTTTCGTCGGAGTCGAGCGGGCAGCGCAGCTGGCCGCCGATGTGGCTTCCGCCAATTGGCACGCGACAGCCTTGTTGGTGGCAAAACTCGCCGGCGATGCCCTGTTCGTCGACATGGGCTCCACCACCACCGATGTTATCGCCATCAAGAACGGCGCCGTGGCCAACGACGGCTACACCGATGCCGGACGGCTGCTAACCGGCGAATTGGTCTATACCGGCTTTACCAGGACATTCCTGTTCGGCGTAGCCTCGTCGGCTCCCGTCCATGGCAGGCTAACGCCGCTGATGAACGAGTATTTCGCCTCGATCGCCGACGCTCACCGCATCCTGGGCGTGCTCGACGAGGACGACGACAGGCACCCTCCCGCCGACGGCAAGGAAAAGACCGTGGACGGCTCGATCGCGCGGCTGGCGCGCATGGTCGGGCGCGACGCCACCGACCTGACCCCGCCGGAATGGGGTGAAGTCGCGCGCTGGTTCAGCGAGCAGCAACTGCGCAAAGTGCACGATGCAGCGTCGCTGATAGCCGGAACCCTGCCTCGGGATGTCCCGATCGTCGGCGCCGGAAGCGGTCGCTGGCAGATCAGGCGACTGGCCGAACGCATGGAACGCAGTTACGTCGATTTCGCCGACATCATCCCCGCCGATGACACCGTTCGCGGGCAAGCGAGCAGCGCGGCACCCGCGTCCGCGGTGGCACTTTTGGCGGGATATCCTTCGTAAGCAGGTGCGGCGCTCGCGCCTATGCTCGCGCGTCCTCGCTACCGGAACCTTTGGCGGTCAAGTGATCGCTGACACGCTGCATCAGCCAGCCCCAGGCTTCCTTTTCGCCCTCGCCTGCTGTCTTTTCGATGGCGATCGAAAGGTAGGCGATTTCCGCCTCGATCTTGTCGCGCGGCAGCATGCCGAGCCGGCTGACCAGGATGGCCAGCTCAAGCACCGCCGCCTTGGCTCGGTTGAGGCCGGTGAACGGCGCAAGCGCTTCCTCCCGCACCACGCGGCAGAAATGGCGGGGGCGCACGCCATTGTCATCGACTGCCTGGACTTCAAGGCCTGAATACGCCAGCGCGGCTTCGAGCCTCGGCACCGGAAACCCGTCAACCGGAACGGTTGGCCAATGCTTGCGGCCTGTCAGGCAGCCGGCAAAGACACGCACGTCGTCGGTATAATTGGCGATGGCGAACGGGACTTCGGCGAGATTGTCCAGCGTGACCGACGGCCGGAACGGCGCGATCACCCAACCGTCATTCTCGGCAATGATGCCGATCGGCGCGATGTGGACGTTGCCTGCCTTGTTGACCGTCGTGATGATCGATTCGCGAATGTAGGGCATGATCCTAGCGCTCTTTCCTTGCGCGAAGCGTCTTGCCCGGCTCGGCAAGACGGGTACGGTCGGTTTCGGGAGCCGGCGTGGCAACGCCCCATGCGAGCGGCTCGTCCTGCACATAACGCTTGCCGAGGCGCCACGCGATCTCCGCCTTCATCAGTTCCGCGCCGAGGTAAAAAGCGTGTGCGCCATCGGCGTCGACGTCCAGCCCGGCAAAAAGTTCGAACGCATCCGTGGCAACCGCATGCCCTTTGCTATTGAAAACATGGATGCCGTCCTCGGCTACCGCGATCCGGAAGTTGGCGTCGCGCACCTGGGCCGCCAATGCCTCGATATCGTCGGTGGAGGCTGTGAAAGGCTTGCGATCGTGGATCTGCAACAGCCCTGGGTGATAGCCGCGCGGCAACGCGCCGTCCGTGCAAGCAGCCAACATGACGCGGCGGGCGATATCGTGCTCCTCGATCGTGCGCACCGTGTGTGGGCTGACATGCACCGCCAGCACGTTTCGGATCCGGAGTTCCGAGCAGAGTCCCGTTAGAACGGCGGTAACGCCGGAACTGTCCGCGTCGGTCAATTCGGTGAGATTGCCGGTGCCCATCAGCAATTCGACGTCCGGCCAGCGGCGCCGCGCCTCGATGAAGCGCCCGAGTGAAGCGGCGAAGCCGAAATGGATCGGGTCGAGCACGGGATCGGCGATGAAGGCGACGCCGGCCTTTTGTGCCGCGGCAATCGCCCGGCCGAGCGAATCCAGATCGCCGGGGATGGACGGTATCAACACCGCCGTAGCCCGATGGTCGAAGATCAACGGCAGCGTGTGCTCATCGAGGCTGAGAAGATAGTCCGCGCCGGCGAGCGCACCGATCGACAGTTCGTCTGCGCTGGCCGAGTCGACGCTGACCACAAACCCCTGTGCCTTGAGTGCCCGCACTGCCTCCGCCAGCAACGGAAACGGCGTCTCCGGCAGGCAGCCCAGATCGATGACATCGGCGCCGGCCGCAGCCAACATCGAGGCCCTCGCCATCAGCGCCTCGACCGACAGCATCGGCGAATCGACGATCTCGGCGAAAATGCGCATATCGTGACGCGTCAAATCCGGCGGTTTGCCCGCCCGGCCAAGGAAGGCTGGAAGGTCAGCGATCTCGTCGGGCCCGCGCACAAAGGGCACGCCGAAATGCTCCGACAGGTGCTCGATGTTTCCCCGATAGCGTCCGGGCAGGATGACGCGGTCGACGTCTCCTGTCAGAGTGAGCCGACGCTTCACAATGTCCTCGCTCATCAGCGCGGCGACCTTGACGCCGACGTCGACGATTTCCCACGCGAATTCGGTTCTGCCCAGCCCGGCCAGCAGCCGTTCCAGCCGCGCCTTGGCCAGATGGCCGGTAAGAAAAACCAGCCGCTCAGCCATCGCTTGCGAGTTCGGCCTGGCGCCGCGTGAGCGAGGCTTCGAGATCAGCGAGCGACTCGACCACCTGGGTCCGCTCGAAACTCTTCAACTGCTTGGTATTTTCCAGGTCGATCCTGCGCGGATAGACCTTGACCAGCCCGTGCGGTGCCTGGGTTTCGAGTTCCGGCGCGGTGTCGCAAGCAAAGACGATGGCTGGCACACGGCACTTTCCCGCTTGGGCAAAGACATTGGTGGCGAGCGTGTCGGAAATGCCATGCACGCATTTGGCGACCGTGTTGGACGTGGCCGGCGCCACCACGACCGTGTGATAGACACCGTGGTAGAATTCGCCGACCGGGATCGCGCTCGCGGTCTTGTCGTGCAGCACGCGCGTCGTCTCCGGGAAATCAAGTTTAAGCTTGTACATGCGCAGCACTTCGTTGGCGGCCTTCGACACGAAGACATCGCAATGTTCGAGTTGGCGAACAAGTGCGAAGCTCTCCGTAAAAAAATGCCCGGAACCCGTCAGAACCCACGCCCAGCGCGGCACATGCAGCTTCACCATCGGCTATCCCGCCTTCTTTGCCGACGACCCTGTTGAAGCCACGATCCGGATGCCGGGCAGCTTGCCCAACGCGAGCATTGCGCCGGCCTCGGCAGCATCCTTCGGACCGGCGAGATGGAAATCGACGCCGTCGGGCAGCATGGCGGCAAAGCCTGGGTCGACAATGCCTCGGGCCCTCAGGCTGTCAGCGGTATCGCTGTCGAAGAATGCACCGGTCTGCTTGATAAGCAACAGCGCGTTTGCGGCAAGCTTGCCGGCAAGCCAGGCGGCCAGAGAATCGGAGGTAATGTCCCAGGAGGCCGGAACATCCAGCGCCGGCAGTGCCAGTGACGACGGCAGCCACACCGGAACCTTCCCCGCCTCCAACGCTCGCCCGATCTCGTCCAGCGACCGTGCCGGCGTCAGCCTTTCGTCCCGGTCGAGGATGACGTGGCCGAACTGCTCCATGGCCAGGATCGCCATGGCATGAGCGGCGGTGTCGGAAAAATCCATGCGGGTCTGCGTCTCGCGCACATGATCGGCAAAGAGCCCGCCGCCGGGCACGATGACGATCGGCAGCCTGGAACCCGCCAGCGCTGCGATCCAGCTCTTCATCTCCGCCGCATGGGCCGTGCTGCCGCCAAGCTTGACGATGGCCCGTCGGAGCATTTCGGGGCGTTCCTGGCGCGGCCGGAAAACAACGCTTCGGTCCTTTCGGCCGGCAGTGCCGGAGGCAGCACCGCGTCCCGCCGATTGGCGCTTGCGTTCGATCTCGACGCCGACGCCGCCAGGGCCGAGCTCGAGCTTTTCCACCCTTACCGTGACACGCACGACACGCTGGTTCTCCAGGACGTGCGCTGCCACCTGCTCGGCCAAAGCCTCGCTGAGCTGGATATGGCCCCGCGCGACGATGGTGCGAATGCCGTCCATGATGATGTCATAGGAGAACACATGGCGCATGTCCTCGGGATGCTCGGTGATTTGCAGCACGTCGGCGGCCACATCAAACCGCACTTTTTGAGTATGGCCATGCTCGAAGCTGTAGGCACCGATCTGGACCGGCAGAACAAAATCTCGCACAAAAATCCTGTCCGTGCCCAGTGTCGGATCGGTGTCCGGCGAATAGCCTCTCGCCGCCAACAGGCGATAGTCGATACTCGATTGACCGCCGGTCCCGGATTGCGCCGGAATCAACTCGCGAATCTGCGAGACCGCCTCGGCGCTGATCGAACTCGTGCGGCCGGAATGGCCACACAGCGCCCCCCGAAAGCCGAGAAAATCGGGAGCGAAAGGCAAGAGGCGCGGAATATCCGGAGCTTCCAGCGATCCACTCAGGCCGACCATCAGACCGAGCGATTTCGCTCGATCGACGAATCCCGGAATACGCTCGGGCGGCAGATGATCGAGCAGCCGGCCCTTCCCTTTTTGCGCGGTATCGACCATCACGCCATGGAAGCGATGCCTGGCGAACATCGGCAGAAGCTCGAAGTCCGGCGCCAGATCGGCAAACAGCACGGCAATCAGCTTCGTTCGTGCGGCGAGCGGTTCGAGCGCCTGTGCGCAGGCAGAGATATTTGCCGAAGGAAAAAATCCGATCTTCACATAGTCAACGCCCGTCGCCGCGATCTCTTCGGCCTTGATGCGGATCGTTTCGGGTTCCATCGGCAGGTCGCCGCAGACCGCGCTGACCGGAGCCCGACCAGCGATGAATGAGATCGTTCGGCGCATGGTTTCCGTGGACACCGCGCCCAGGGCTCCCGCCTTCGGGTCCTTCAGATCGACGATATCGACACCTCCAGAAAGAGCGATCTCCGCCTCTTCGATGCCGGTGACGCTTGCCAGCATTCTGGTCATTTGAACAGTTTCTCCAGTTTGGAGGACAAGACTTTTTTATAGAGGCTGTCGATCCCCCTGCGCCACGTCTCGCCGGTGTTGCCACGCGAATCGACACTGGCGACTTTCCGCACCGTTCTGGCAGGCGCGAAAAGTCCCCCGATAGGGTTTGATAAATTTTGCGGGTCGGCTAAGTTGATCATGGGCACCTTGACTTGGCGCGGGTCCGGCAACCGTCAGACCTTTGCGCAAGAATGGGTAATTACTATCGATGACGAGCGCGGTGCCAGGCACTCTCGCTGCCTTTTTGTGCTTTTTTTCCCTGACCGTCAACGTTTCCGACGCGACAGGCCAGGAAACGGTGGCGAAGCCGGAAAAAAAGACAACTGAAATCAAGATAGGCTATTTGCGGGCCTACGCACCGCAATTGACGCTTTCCATGCTCGACCTGCCGCCACGTGACGAAGGTGTCGCCGGCGCCGAGGTGGCGATCGGCGACAACAACACGACCGGAAAGTTCACCAACCAGAAATTCAGCCTCGACGTGACCGAGATCAAGCCCGACGGCGACGCGGTTCAGGCATTCGAAGGCATGATCGCCGAGGGCGACCGCTATGTGGTCGCCGATCTTTCAGCCAAACAATTGCTGTCGATCGCCGACATCGCCCGCGACAAAGGCGTGCTGATCCTCAACGTCGGCGCTACCGACGACAGCCTTCGCGAGGAAGACTGCCGCATCAACGTTTTCCATATCGCGCCGACGCGCAGCATGCTAGCCGATGCGCTGGCGCAGTATCTCATGGTGAAGAAGTGGCCGAATTGGGTGCTGCTCTATGGATCGCATGAGCAGGATCATCTCTACGCCGATGCGTTGCGCCGTGCGGCAACCCGCTTCGGCGGCCAAATCGTCGCCGAGAAGGAATTCAAGGATACCGGCACAGCCAGGCGCACCGACACCGGCGCCACGCAGATACAGCAGCAGATTTCCGTGTTCACGCAAGACCTGCCGGAGCATGACGTGGTGCTTGTCGCCGACGAAAGCGAGGTTTTCGGCACCTACGTGCCCTATCGCACCTGGACGCCACGGCTGGTCGCCGGCACGGCCGGTCTGGTTGCATCGTCGTGGCATCCCGCCAGCGAACAATGGGGCGGCATCCAGATGCAGAGCCGCTTCCTGAAGACGACGAGCCGGCGGATGCTCTCCAAGGACATGTCGGCCTGGACGGCGGTGCGTGCCGTCGGCGAGGCGACCACGCGCACCAAGGGCGACGATGCGAAAAAGATCAGCGACTACATGCGCTCTAACGATTTTTCGGTTGCTGCTTTCAAGGGGCAGAAGCTGACCTTCCGCAAATGGAACCTCCAGCTTCGCCAGCCGATCCTGCTTGGCGACACCAAGTCGGTCGTCTCGACATCGCCACAAGAGGGCTATCTTCACCAGGTCTCCGAACTCGACACGCTCGGTGTCGATCAGCCGGAAACGAAATGCGCTCTCAAGTAGAGTCAATCGGGAGGAATTTGCGTGCAGAAACGAGCTTGCGCATTCGCCATTCTCGCGGCCGGCCTGACAGCCAGCCCGGCATCGGCCTATACGGCCTACGTTTCCAACGAGAAAGACAACACGATGACCGTCGTCGACACGGCGACGATGCAGGTGGTGAAGACCGTCGAAGTCGGCCAGAGGCCGCGCGGCATCACCATCTCGCATGACGGCAAATTCGTCTATCTATGCGCCAGCGATGACGATACGGTCCAAATCATCGATACCGCGACACTTGAAGTCGTGGGCACGCTGCCATCCGGTCCCGATCCCGAATTGTTCGTGCTCTCGCCTGACGGCAAGACGCTTTATGTCGCCAATGAGGACGATAATCTCGTCACCGCCATCGATGTCGAAAGCAAGCAGGTACTGGCCGAGATTCCAGTCGGCGTGGAACCGGAAGGCATGGGTGTCAGTCCCGATGGCAAGACCATGGTCAATACTTCGGAAACCACCAGCATGGCGCATTTCATCGACACCGGCACGCATGAGGTGACCGACAACGTGCTGGTCGACACGCGCCCGCGCTTCGCCGAATTCAAGCCCGACGGCTCGCAGGTCTGGGTCAGCGCCGAGGTCGGCGGCACCGTCAGCGTCATCGACAACGCCAAACGCGAAGTGGTGAAGAAGATCCAGTTCGCGATTCAGGGACTGCGGGCCGAAACCATCCAGCCGGTAGGCATCGCCATCAGCGCCGATGGCAAAAAAGCCTATGTCGCGCTCGGCCCCGCGAATCATGTCGCGGTGATCAATACCGACACCTACGAGGTGGAGAAATACATCCTCGTCGGCCAGCGCGTCTGGCATCTGGCCTTCACGCCAGACCAGAAAACGCTGATCACCACGAATGGCAATTCCAACGATATCACCTTCATCGACACCGCCACCGACGAGCCGGTCCAATCGCTCACCGTGGGCCAGCAGCCCTGGGGTGTGGTCATTTCGCCCAAATAGCAGACATTGATCATCGGGAGGCTCAAGACATGAAACTTTGCCGCAGATTTTTCTTCGCCGCACTCGCCGGATTTGTCCTTGCTCCGATCGGAGCAAACGCCGACGATGCAACGCCAAAACCGTCGCGTGCCAGCAAGAACCTGCCGGAATTGATTATCGGTTCGTCCGATTCCACCTATGCCGTCAATCAGAAGGACTTCGAGCTGATCGCAGGCCAGGGCTATCGCTGGAAGATCACCTCCAAAGGCGGTTTCGAATACAAGTTCGTGACCGACCTCTTCCGCAATGTCTGGATGGACCAGATCGTCATCAACGATTTGGAAGTGCATATGGACGGCGGACCAGCCTGGCTGGAATTCGACGATGCGGGAACGATCCAGGTACAGTTCCATACCGTTCGCCCGGGCGAATATACCTGGTCGGTTCCCGACCTCGCCGACAAGGGACTGAAGGGCAAGATTACGATCAAGTGAGACAAAAGGCGATCAGGGCGCCAGATAGCCAACGCGTCCTGAAGGAGCGACCCGGCATGCAGCACATGAGGACAAGCGGACCGGGAGACGAGGTGGCGGCGCTCGATGTCGGTGCCGTCAGCCATTCCTATGGCCAGAAGCGGGCGCTCAACGACGTCTCCTTCTCGATCGCGCCGGCGACTTTCACCGTTCTGCTCGGCCTCAACGGGGCCGGCAAGACAACGCTGTTCTCACTGATAAGCCACCTCTACGACACGCGTCGCGGATCGATCCGCATTTTCGGCCATGACATTCGCCGCGCATCCGGCGAAGCGCTCAGACGGGTCGGCATCGTGTTCCAGGCACGCACGCTCGACCTCGACCTCAGCGTCTACCAGAATCTCTCCTACCACGCCTCGCTGCATGGCATTGGCGGGCGTGAAGCTCGCCAGCGCATTGCCGCGCTGCTTGAAACGGTCGACATGCAGGGCCGCCAGCATGACAAGGCACGCAGCCTCTCCGGCGGTCAGATGCGGCGCATCGAAATCGCCAGGGCGCTGCTTCACCGACCTTCCCTGCTCCTGCTTGACGAGGCGACCGTCGGCCTCGACATCGAGTCTCGCGCGGGCATCCTCGCCACCATCCGCAAGCTCGTCCAGGCAGAGGGCATCGGCGTGCTCTGGGCCACGCATCTGATCGACGAAGTCGAAGACGCCGACCATGTCGTCATACTGCGGCGGGGTGACCTGGTCGCGAGCGGCAAGGTGTCGGATGTGATCCGTGCGAACGGCGGAAATTCGATTCGCGAAACCTTTTCGAAGCTCAGCCGCGTCGATGCGGCGGGCATGGCGGAGACGTCACCATGAGCGCTCCCGCGATGCCCGGAAAGGTCGCCGGCATCATGCCGGTGCGGTCTGAGCCATTCGGCCTGCGCCACTATCTCATTTGCCTGAAAGGTGTCGTCCTGCGCGAGTGCCTGCGCTTCCTGCACCAGCGCGAACGCTTCATTTCCTCACTGGTCCGGCCGCTCGTCTGGCTGTTCATCTTCGCCGCCGGCTTTCGCCAGGTGCTCGGCGTGTCGATCATCCCGCCCTACAAGACCTATGTGCTCTACGAGGTCTATATCACACCGGGCCTTTGCGGCATGATCCTGCTGTTTTCCGGCATGCAGTCTTCGCTGTCGATGGTCTACGACCGCGAGATGGGCAACATGCGCATCCTGCTGGTCAGCCCGTTTCCGCGCTGGTTCCTGCTGGTGTCGAAGATGCTGGCCGGTGTGGCCGTATCCATCGTGCAGGTCTACGCGTTCCTGGTCGTTGCCTGGTTTTGGGGCGTCAAGGCGCCGCCACTCGGCTACCTCTACGTGCTGCCGGCATTGTTCCTGTCGGGCATGATGCTTTGCGCGCTCGGCATGCTCTTGTCTTCGCTGATCAAACAGCTCGAAAACTTCGCCGGCATCATGAACTTTGTCATCTTTCCCGGCTATTTCGCGTCTCCGGCGCTGTATCCCTTGTGGCGCATCCAGGAGGCGAGCCCCCTGCTCTACAAGATCTGCCTCTGCAACCCGTTCACCTATGCCGTCGAACTGATCCGCTTTGCCTTCTACGGGCAGATCGAATGGCTGTCGCTGGGCGTCGTCGCCGGCTGCACGCTGCTGTTTCTGGGCGGCGCCATCATCGCATACGACCCTTCGCGCGGTTTGGTGATCCGCAAACAGGACATGGGAGGAAACGCCTGATGGCGCGAATGAGGCTTGCTCACACTCTGGTTCTGGTCGCCACGCTTGCCTCGGGGGGCGCCGGCGCGGCAAACACCGATCCCGACTGGCCCTGCATACAGCGTAAGGTGCCACAGCTCTCGCTTGGCCAGATCTGGAATGGGCCGGAGCTTCCTGCGACCGCGAAGGATTGGGCGAAGGATCCCGGCGTGTCGGCGCTTGTCGATGCGGTGGCGGCCCGGCGGACGCCAATTGCCGAAGCCCAGAAGGAGATCAAGGATTTCGCGACTTCCCTGCCGCCCGAGCAGGTCGCACCAAAAATGACGATGCTGGTGCAGGGAATGTTCGATCACATGGACGCCGAGCGTTCGCACGTGATCTCCGGCATCTCCCGCTATGCCCACAAACAGCTGGAAATGGCGGCACAGTTGCGCAAGGAAGCATCCGAAGTTGACGCGCTGCGCGCCAAGGCCGATGCAGATCCGGACGATGTCGAACGGCGAACCGACCAGCTGAATTTCGCGACGCGAATTTTCCACGAACGCGTCCAGTCGCTGACTTATGTCTGCGATGTGCCGACGATAATCGAGCAGCGGCTTTACCAGTTGTCGAAGACTGTCTCGGAAACGCTCGTCGTGAAGAAATAGACCTTGGCCGCCTGTCTCATGACTCCCTGCCAGGCAGCACACGCCAGCGCTGCACGAAATAATCGGGATGCGTCTCGATCCACCTCGCCACCAGCGGCTGCGCCTGCATGAAGGCAGTCCCGGGATTCATCGCCAGACCGTCTACCATCTGTTCGCGTTGTTCGCAGGTCCGCGGTACATCCGTCAGGCAGACCATCATAACGAGTGTATAAAGCATTACCCCTTTTCCCCATCGAATTCCCGAATCCCTACCCGGGAGGTTTCCGAACAGTCTGCAGGGGTTGCACATACAGATCGCCTACGGGTGTGAAAGGACGCGGCCCCCGCTCTTTCGCACTGCAACATAATATATCGCTTATATATCACCAACGATCGCGGGCGTTCTCCACCGGACTTTCATCCGTAGCGTTCGTGCAATGTCATCCCGCCTTGTCTGGATACAGCTTTCCGAAAAGGGGCAGGTACATCGCGCCCTTGCGCATCAGGAAATCGTTGAACGTAGCCATCGCCGGCGAGATTGCGTGATCGGTTCGCATCACCGAGAACCATTGCCGGCGGATCGGCATGCCGACAACGTCGAGGATGACAAGCCGGCCTGCTTCGGTTTCCGCAGCGATGGTGTGGGCAGAGATGAAGGCGATGCCCAGACCAGCCATCACCGCCTGCTTGATCGTTTCGTTCGAGGCCATCTCGACACCGAGGTCGTCGATGCGCCCAGGCACGTCGCTCAGGAATATTTCCAACGAGATGCGGGTTCCGGAGCCGGGCTCGCGAATAAGGAAATGCTCCTCCGCGATCCGCTCCTTGGAGATATCGCGTGCCGCCACCAAGGGATGGTCGGGCGGCGCGATGATGACCAGCGGGTGATCACCGAAGACCGAAGCACGCACCGGAACCTCTTTCGCCGGACGCCCCATCAGCGCGATATCGATGTCGTGGTTCCTGAGGTTGTCGATCGTCTGGGCACGATTGCCGATGGCAAGCCGCATGTCGATGTCGGGATGGTCCTTCATGAACGCAGCCATCAGCCGTGGCGCGAAATATTTGGCTGTGGAGACGACGCCGAGCCTCAAGCTGCCGGTGCGCACGCCCTTGATGGCATCCATCTTGTCTTCGAGCAAACCGAGATGCTCCTCGATAACCTGCGCTGTCTCGACGAAAGCCAGACCTGCGGCAGTGGGACGCATGCCGTCCGATGTTCGGTCGAACAGAGCCAGCTGGAATTCTTCCTCCACTTGCCGCAGTTGGATCGTCAGCGCTGGAGGAGACAGACCTAACATCTTGGCCGCGCTGACAATTTTGCCGCACTTGATGATTGCCTGGACGGTCTTGAAATGCTTGAGCGTAAGGTTCCTCATGCCGCATACTAAATTATTTTTAGTGAGTCGGTAAAGTTATTGAATTTTACTTATCTATCGACCTTTGCTTCCATTCCTCCAGTCCAGCCGCTCCGAGGAGATGCGGCCGGACCGGGAGGTTACGATGCCAGCGGCAACGCTCGATGCTTTTCTGAACTCCTATCTCGGCCAACCTGACGAATTCCGCTCGGCAGTCGTGACGACCGTCCGTCAGTTGACACAGGCCGCCGTCAAGGTCCGCAACACCATCAACCAAGGGGTGCTCGGCGCCGCCTTTGCCGAAACCCGTGGCGCCAATGCCGACGGCGACGTTCAGAAGGATCTCGACGTCTTCTCCGACGACATCTTCCTCGACGCCATGCGCCGTGCGCCGGTCGCGCTTTACGCCTCCGAGGAGCTGGAGCAGCCGGTCCTGCTCGACAGGCAAGCGCCACTGGCCATTGCGATCGACCCGCTCGACGGCTCTTCCAACATCGACACCAACGTGTCGATCGGAACGATCTTCTCGCTCCTGACCGCAACTGGCGCGCCGGACGCTGATCCGGCCGCCTCTTTCTTGCAGGCGGGCGTGAACCAGCTAGGCGCCGGTTTCTTCATCTATGGGCCGCAGCTGGCACTCGTCCTGTCGCTCGGCAGCGGCACGCATGTCTTCGTCTTCTCGACAAGGCTCGGCACCTTCGTCCAGGCCTATGAAAGTCGGATCATTCCGCAACGCACTCAGGAGTTCGCCATCAACGCCGCCAACTACCGGCACTGGGACGAGGCTGTGCGGCTCTACGTCGACGACTGCCTGGAGGGTACCGAAGGACCGCGCGAGAAGGATTTCAACATGCGCTGGATCGCCTCTCTGGTCGCCGACTGTTACCGCATATTGATGCGCGGCGGCGTTTTTCTCTACCCCGGCGATCGGCGCAAGGGCTATGGTCAGGGACGGCTGCGCCTCGTCTACGAGGCCAACCCGATCGCCTATCTCATAGAACAGGCTGGTGGTGCCGCCACCGACGCGATCACCCGCATCCTGGAAATCGAACCCGAGAGCCTGCATCAGCGCGTGCCGATGATCTTCGGGTCGGCGCGGGAAGTCGCGCGCATCACCCGCTACCACACAGAGCCGAGCAACATCGGTGAGCGTGCGCCGCTGTTCAGCCGCCGCGGCCTGTTCAGAGCCTGAGCAGCACCATGTCAGCCAAGCACCCCATCATCACCATCACCGGGTCGTCGGGCGCCGGCACGACCTCGGTCAAGCGCATCTTCGATCTGATTTTCCGGCGCGAGAACATCGAGGCCGCTTTCATCGAGGGCGACGCATTCCACCGCTACGACCGCGCGGCGATGAAGGCAAAGGTGGCAGAAGAGGAAAAGGCCGGCAACCCGAACTTCACCCATTTCAATGCCGCGGCCAACGAACTCGGAATTCTCGAAGAGGTGTTCGCGGAATATGGCCGCCGCGGAACGGGCAAGACCCGCACCTACATTCATGATGAGGAAGAGGAAAAGCAGCACGGCACGCCACCGGGAACCTTTACCGAATGGCGCGAATTCGCTCCCAGCGACCTGCTCTTCTACGAGGGGCTGCACGGCTGTGTCGTCACCGACACGATCAATTTGGCCAAGCATGCGGATCTCAAGATCGGCGTCGTGCCGGTCATCAATCTCGAATGGATCCAGAAGATCCATCGCGACCGTTCGACACGCGGCTATTCCACCGAGGCGGTGATGGACGTGATCCTGCGCCGGATGCCCGACTATGTCCGCTACATTGTCCCGCAATTCTCGCAGACCGCCATCAACTTCCAGCGCGTGCCGATCGTCGACACGTCCAACCCGTTTATCGCGCGCTGGATTCCGACGCCCGACGAATCGATGCTGGTTATCCGCTTCGCCAATCCGCGCGGCATCGATTTTCCCTATCTGCTGTCGATGATCCACGACTCGTTCATGTCGCGGCCAAATTCCATCGTGGTGCCAGGCAACAAGCTCGATCTTGCCATGCAGCTGATCCTGACGCCGCTCATCCTGCAATTGGTTGAACGCAAGAGCCGTGTGTCGTGAGGAGGATGCAATGACAAGCCAAACAGCACTGAAGCCCGTCACCACAACCGCTCCCGTCTCGGAGCGCGACATGGCGAACGCCATTCGCGCGCTGGCGATGGACAGCGTCCAAAAGGCGAATTCAGGTCACCCCGGCATGCCGATGGGCATGGCCGATGTCGCAACGGTGCTGTTCAACCGCTTCATCAATATCGATCCGTCGAGGCCGGAGTGGCCCGACCGTGACCGTTTCGTGCTTTCAGCAGGCCACGGCTCGATGCTGCAATACGCGCTGCATCATCTGCTCGGCTATGAAGACATGCAGATCGAGGAATTGCAGCGATTTCGGCAGTTGGGCAGCCGCACCGCCGGACATCCGGAATACGGCCATGCGCTTGGCGTGGAGACCACCACCGGACCGCTCGGACAAGGCATTTCCACGGCGGTCGGCATGGCGCTGGCGGAACGCATGCTTGCCGCCCGCCATGGTGCCGATCTGGTCGATCATCATACCTATGTGATTGCGGGCGACGGCTGCCTCCAAGAGGGCATCAGCCACGAGGCGATAGACCTCGCTGGTCACCTGAAGCTTTCCCGCCTGATCGTCTTTTGGGACGACAATGCGATTTCCATTGACGGGCCGACCTCCCTCTCCACGTCGATGGACCAGCCGGCGCGCTTCAAGGCCGCCGGCTGGGATGTCCAAAGCGTCGCCGGCCACGACATGGAGGCAGTCGCCGCGGCAATCGAGGCGGCGCGGCGGTCGGATCGGCCATCGCTGATTGCCTGCCGCACGGTGATCGGCATGGGTGCCCCCAATCTCGGCGGTTCGGAGAAGACGCACGGCGCACCGCTGGGTGAAGCAGAGATCGCCGCGACGCGCGAAAACATCGGCTGGGCGCACGCGCCGTTCGAGGTGCCGGATGATATCCTTTTCGCCTGGCGCGAGATTGCCGGTCGCGGCGAAGCGATGCGGCGCGGCTGGGAGCAGCGGCTTGCCGCCTCGCCGCGGCGCGAGGCTTTTGAAAACGCCGTCGCCGCCGAACTGCCCGACACGGTCTTCGACGCGCTCGAAGCCTTTCGTCGCGAACATGTCGAGAAGGCAACCAAGGTGGCGACGCGAAAAGCCTCTGAAATGGCGCTGGAGGCCATCAACGGCGCAACGGAATTGACCGTCGGCGGCTCGGCCGATCTGACGCACTCGAATCTGACGATCACCAAGGGCATGAACCGCATTGCGCCGAGTGACTATGCCGGCCGCTACATTCACTACGGCATTCGTGAGCACGGCATGGCGGCCGCCATGAACGGCATCGCGCTGCATGGAGGTTTCGTGCCCTATGGCGGTACGTTCCTGTGCTTCGCCGACTATGCGCGCGGCGCGATGCGGCTCTCGGCGCTCATGGGCCAACGCGTCATCTATGTGATGACACACGATTCCATCGGCCTCGGCGAGGACGGCCCGACGCACCAGCCGGTCGAGCACCTTGCGATGCTGCGTGCCACGCCTAATCTCAACGTCTTCCGCCCGGCGGATATCATCGAAACGGCGGAGTGCTGGGAACTCGCGCTAAAGAGCAAGGATCGGCCGAGCGTCCTGGTGCTGTCGCGCCAGAACCTGCCGATGCTGCGTCAGGCGCACAGCGGCGAGAACCGCTCCTGCCAGGGCGCTTACATCCTGCGCGAGCCGGCAAAGCACCGCGCCGTCACCTTGATCGCCACCGGCTCGGAGGTCGAGATCGCGGTTGCTGCCGCCGAAAGGCTGGAGACCGAGCATGGCGTCGCCGCCGCCGTCGTCTCGATGCCGTGCTGGGAGCTTTTCGAGGAGCAGGAAAGCGCCACCCGCAAGGCCGTCCTCGGCTCGGCGCCGCGCGTCGCGGTCGAAGCGGCAGCCCGGCTGGGCTGGGACCGCTGGATCGGCGAGACCGGCGCTTTCGTCGACATGACCGGCTTCGGCGCCAGCGCCCCTGCCCCCGACCTCTACCGGCATTTCAACATCACGTCCGAAGCGGTTGCTGCAGCGGCGCTGAAGCTCATCATCTAGGAGGATTCAAATGGCTCGCATCACCCTTCGCCAGCTTCTCGACCATGCCGCCGAGCACGGCTACGGCGTACCGGCATTCAACATCAACAACATGGAACAGGGCCTCGCCATCATGGAAGCGGCCAAGGCCTGCGACGCGCCTGTCATCATCCAGGCTTCGCGTGGCGCCCGGACCTATGCCAACGACATCATGCTGGCCAAGATGATGGAGGCGCTGACCGAAATCCACCCGGCCATCCCACTATGCATCCATCAAGACCACGGCAACAGCGAGGCCACCTGCCTTTCCGCGATCCGCCACGGCTTCACCTCGGTGATGATGGACGGATCCTTGATGGCGGACGCCAAGACGCCGGCAAGCTACGACTACAACGTCGCCATAACCGAACGCGTCGCACGTATGGCGCATTGGGTCGGCGCTTCCGTCGAAGGCGAACTGGGCGTGCTCGGCTCGCTGGAAACCGGCCAAGGCGAGGCCGAGGATGGCCACGGCGCCGAGGGCGCGCTCTCCCACGACCAACTCCTGACCGATCCCGATCAGGCGGTCGACTTTGTGACTGCAACCCAGGTCGACGCGCTGGCGATTGCCTGCGGCACTTCGCACGGCGCCTACAAATTCACCCGCAAGCCGGACGGCGACATCCTGGCCATGCAGGTGATCGAGGCTATCCACGAGAAGCTGCCCAACACGCATCTGGTCATGCACGGCTCTTCCTCTGTGCCGCAGGAGTTGCAGGACATCATCAACAGATATGGCGGCGAGATGCCCCAGACTTTTGGCGTCCCGGTCGAGGAGATCGAGCGGGGCATCCGCTACGGCGTGCGCAGGTCAACATCGACACCGATTGCCGCATGGCCATGGCCGGGCAGTTCCGCCGCGTCGCGACGGAAGACCCGCGCGAGTTCGATCCCCGCAAATTCCTGAAGCCCGCCATGGATGCCTTGCGCGACCTTTGCCGGGACCGCTTCGAGCGTTTCGGTACGGCGTCCAACGCCTCGAAGATCAAGGTCATCGCCATGGACGAGATGGCGAAACGTTACGCCGGGGGAAAACTCGACCCCCAAATCGCAACCGCGAAAGCCGCCTGAGCAACAAACAGGAGACCTGTCATGAACAAGATCGACATACTGCCAGCGGGGACGCTCAAGGAAGGCAAGGAACGCTACAAGTCAGGGGTCATCCCCTACAAGAAGATGGGCTACTGGGAGCCTGACTACAGGCCCAAGGAAACTGATCTGATCGCCATGTTCCGGATCACGCCGCAACCCGGTGTCGACCACGAGGAGGCGGCGGCCGCCATCGCCGGTGAATCCTCCACCGCGACGTGGACCGTGGTGTGGACCGACCGGCTGACGGCTTGCGAGCTCTATCGCGCCAAGGCGTTCAGATCCGAGCCGGTGCCGAACACCGGCCCCGGAACCAAGACCGAGCAACAGTACTTCGCCTACATCGCCTACGACCTCGACCTGTTCGAGCCGGGCTCGATCGCCAACCTGACCGCATCGATCATCGGCAATGTGTTCGGCTTCAAGGCAGTCAAGGCGCTGCGGCTGGAAGACATGCGTATCCCGGTGGCATATCTCAAAACCTTCCAAGGGCCGGCGACCGGCATCGTGGTGGAGCGTGAGCGGCTCGACAAATTCGGCCGGCCGCTGCTCGGCGCGACGACGAAGCCGAAGCTCGGTCTGTCGGGCCGCAATTACGGCCGCGTCGTTTACGAAGCGCTGAAGGGCGGCCTCGATTTCGTCAAGGACGACGAGAACATCAACTCGCAGCCCTTCATGCATTGGCGCGACCGCTTCCTCTACTGCATGGAGGCCGTGAACAAGGCGTCGGCCGCCACCGGCGAGGTCAAGGGCCATTATCTCAACGTCACCGCCGGCACGATGGAGGAGATGTACGAGCGCGCCGAATTCGCCAAGCAACTTGGCTCCTGCATTGTGATGATCGATCTGGTCATCGGCTACACGGCGATCCAGTCGATGGCCAAGTGGGCACGCCGCAACGACATGATCTTGCACCTGCACCGTGCCGGCAACTCGACCTATTCGCGCCAGAAGAACCACGGCATGAATTTCCGCGTCATCTGCAAATGGATGCGCATGGCCGGCGTCGATCATATCCATGCCGGCACGGTGGTCGGCAAGCTGGAAGGCGACCCGCTCATGATCAAGGGATTTTATGACACGCTGCGCGAGGAGCGCACGCCTCAGAACCTCGAAACCGGGCTGTTCTTCGATCAGGAATGGGCCTCGCTCAACAAGGTGATGCCCGTTGCCTCGGGCGGCATCCATGCCGGCCAGATGCACCAGTTGATCCACTATCTCGGCGAGGACGTCATCCTGCAGTTCGGCGGCGGCACGATCGGCCATCCGGACGGTATCCAAGCAGGCGCGACGGCCAATCGCGTCGCCTTGGAAGCGATGATCCTGGCCCGCAACGAGGGGCGCGATTATTTGCGCGAAGGGACCAAGATCCTCGAACAGGCGGCCAGATGGTGCACGCCGCTGAAGGCTGCCCTGGAGACCTGGAAGGACGTCACCTTCAACTACGAATCGACCGACACGGCCGACTTCGTGCCAACCGCAACGCCCAGCTTCTAGACGAAAGGAACCGTCGTCATGATGACCAATCCGGGAAACAAGGTCACACAGGGGCAGTTCTCGTTCCTGCCCGACCTGACCGACGAGCAGATTTCGGCGCAGATCAAATACGCGCTGAAGAACCATTGGGCGGTCAGCGTCGAGTACACGGACGATCCGCATCCGCGAAATACCTATTGGGAAATGTACGGCAACCCGATGTTCGACTTGAAAGATCCGGCGGGCATACTGCTCGAGGTCAATGCTTGCCGGAAAGCCTGTCCGAACATGTATGTGCGGGTAACCGCCTTCGATTCGACCAAAGGCTGGGAAGCGCCGCGCATGTCGTTCATTGTCAACCGGCCTCCTAGCGAACCCGGGTTCCGGCTGCTGCGCCAGGAGCGCGACGGCCGCAGCCAGGGTTATTCGATCGTGCCTTATGCGACCGACAGGCCCGAAGGCGAGCGGAGCTAGCCGAACCATGCTGAACGCGATGACCAAGGACGCTGCCGCACAGGAAGCGACGGTTGATCTGCAGGCCGAGTTCGAGGCGTCCAACATCGATGAGGTGATGGACAGGCTCGACCGAGAACTCGTCGGCCTGAAGCCGGTGAAGACCCGCATCCGCGAGATCGCCGCTCTCCTCCTGGTCGACCGGCTTCGCCGCAAGTTCGGGCTGACCTCGGGCGCCCCGACGCTGCACATGAACTTTACGGGAAATCCCGGCACCGGAAAGACCACCGTGGCGCTGAGGATGGCCGAAATCCTGCATCGTCTGGGCTATGTCCGCGAAGGCCACATGGTCGCCGTGACGCGCGACGATCTCGTCGGCCAGTATGTGGGCCACACCGCGCCCAAGACCCGCGAGGTGATCAAGCGTGCCATGGGCGGCGTGCTTTTCATCGACGAGGCCTACTATCTCTACAAGCCCGAGAACGAACGCGACTACGGCCAGGAATCGATCGAAATCCTGCTGCAATGCATGGAGAACAACCGTGACGATCTGGTTGTGATCCTTGCCGGCTACAAGAACAAGATGGACCGCTTCTTCGACAGCAACCCCGGCATGCGTTCGCGCATCGCCCACCATCTCGATTTCCCCGACTACGGTGTCAGCGAACTGAAATCGATCGCCGAGATCATGCTCGCGGAGCAGAATTATTGCCTCAGCGAGGCGGCATCCCGTGCGCTCGAAGAGTATCTCCCGATCCGCATGAGGCTGCCGCATTTTTCCAACGCGCGTTCGGTCCGCAATGGGCTCGACCGGGCGCGGCTGCGGCAGGCCAACCGGCTTTTCGCATCGCGCAGCCGGGTGTTGACCAAAGCCGATCTTATCACCATCGAGGAATCCGACATCCGCGGCAGCCGCGTGTTCGCCGAAGGGAAACTCGAAGGCGAACCGGAGACGAAGATGCGCTGACAGGATGAAGCCGGCTGGCGCAGCGACCAACACCCGCAGACAGGATTGGAGACGACGACCATGGTCACCAGGACAATCATCGCACCCTCCGTGCTTTCCGCGGATTTCTCGCGGCTCGGCGACGAGGTCGAAACTGTCGTGCGGGCGGGTGCCGACTGGATCCATCTCGACGTGATGGACGGCCACTTCGTGCCCAACATCACCTTCGGTCCGCCGGTGATCAAGGCGATCCGCGACCGAACGGACAAAATCTTCGACTGCCATCTGATGATCGCGCCGGCCGACGCCTATCTGGCTGCCTTCGCCGACGCCGGCTGCGACATCATCACGGTGCATGCAGAGGCAGGGCCGCATCTCGATCGTTCCCTGCAGGCGATCAAAAATCTCGGCAAGAAGGCCGGCGTATCGTTGAACCCTTCGACGCCGGAGAACGTCATCGAATATGTGCTCGACAGGCTCGACCTGGTGCTTCTGATGACGGTCAATCCAGGTTTCGGCGGCCAGGCCTTCATCTCCGCGATCATCGAGAAAATCAGGAGAATCAAGGCACTGGTTGGCCACCGCCCGATTGACATCGAAATCGATGGCGGCGTCACGGCCGAAACCGCCCCGCTGGTCGCCGCGGCCGGTGCCAATGTTCTGGTCGCCGGGTCGGCCGTGTTCAAGGGGGGCACCGAGGCAGCCTATCGCGCCAACATTGGAGCCATTCGACAGGCGGCCGACGGTGCGATCCGGAAAGCCGCGTAAACCATTCCATCGGAGGCAAGCATGGCGGCCGTCCCCCCTGTCTGCGATTTTGGCTGGCCCGCCATCGATGCCGTTTTGCCCGGCGTCGACGGCAGGTCGCATTCGATCTTCAGCCAGGCCGGCCCGAACGGCCTGGTCGTGGCCTTCATCTGCAATCACTGCCCTTACGTGAAGGCGGTGATTTCACGTATCGTGCGCGATGCCAACGACCTCAAGGCCGAAGGTATCGGCTTTGTCGCGATCAACTCGAACGATGCCGACACCTACCCGGCGGATTCCTTCGACCAGATGAAGCTCTTCGCCACGACGAACGGCTTCGGCTTCCCTTACCTACACGACCAGCACCAAACTGCGGCGCGCGATTACGCTGCCGTGTGCACTCCCGATTTCTTCGGGTTCAACAGCGAGTTGGGATTGCAATATCGCGGTCGGCTGGACGCCTCGCGACGAGAAGCCGGAGCGCCCGGGCTGAGACGCGATCTGTTCGAGGCGATGAAGCAGGTTGCCCGAACCGGCGACGGGCCGCTGGACCAGATCGCCTCGATCGGCTGCTCGATCAAATGGAAGGATGCCGCATGAACGTCGGCGCAGGTAGGCCGCTTCGATCGCCGAAGGCGATCCTGTTCGACCTCGACGGCACGCTGGTCGACTCGGCACCGGACATAGCGGCCGCCGTCAACGAGTTGCTGGCCAGCCGCGATCTGCCGCCGCTGCGCCTGGATCGGGTCAAGGCCATGATCGGCGGCGGTGTCAGGAAATTGATCGAGCGAGCCTTCGCGGCGTCGGGAGCGCCACTGCTCGGCAACGCTCTCGATGAGGCAAACCGCGTCATGGCGCCTATCTACCGCCGGCATCTGACAGGCCTGACAAGGCTGATGCCTGGCGTCAGGGAGGCTCTCACGCACTTTCATTTGGGCGGAGTAAGCATGGGAGTGGCAACCAACAAACCGCAGTTGGCGACCCGCGAAATCCTGCTTCATTTCGGATTGACGGAATATTTCGGTGCGATCGTTGGCGGAGACGCGGTGACATACCTGAAACCGGCGCCCGATGCCCTGCTGCTGGCGTTGGCACAGCTTGGCGTCGACCCGGGTGACGCGCTGCTGGTCGGAGACAGTGGTGCTGACCTGGGGGCCGCACGCGCCGCCGGCATGGCCGTCATTCTGTTGCGCGGCGGCTACAGCCACATTCCGGTGGAAGAGCTTGGCGCCGACCTTGTTTGCGAGAGCCTTTTCGATCTGCCTTCGGCAATGCAGAGGCTGCAAGCCGATGCGTGATCGAGGCGAACGCCGGCCGAACGCAAGTTCGAACGGCCGGCGGCGCGCTATTTCGAGAATTGCTTCAGATAGGCGATGACATTGGCAATGTCTTCCTCCTGTTTGAGGCCGACAAACGCCATCTTTGTTCCTTTGACCATGGCCTTGGGATCGTGAAGGTAAGTCTTCAGCGTGGGTTCATCCCATTTGACGCCGGACTTGCCTGCCGCGACCATCGCCTGAGAATAGCTGAACCCCGGGTGCGTGCCGGCCGTTCGGCCGATGACGCCGTTCAACGACGGGCCGACCTTGTTCTTGTCCTGGTCGGCGACATGGCAGACCTTGCATTTGGCGAAGACCTTCTCACCCGCCGCCGCATCCTGTGCCTGGGATTGGCTCGCGATGAAGGGCACAACGGACATGACTGCGAAAAATGCGATTGCGCGCATGGCATTTCCTCATTGATCGTCTGGGTGCCCTGGACGATTTGCGCACGCCGATCCTTTGATCCGTCGGTATGCGCCTTACGCGGTGGAGTGGAAATTCCGCTTCTCCCGTGGAGCCGCGCCGCGTGACTCGGAAGCTAATTGGCATGTTGTGAAAGTCAACCGTACAAAGGTTTAGGGGCCTGGGTGCTCAAGGGCCCTGTCCATTCGTCTTTGTTGACGGCTACCGGGCGAGCGCGTAGCTTGACCTCATTCCGGTTTCTCCATTGGCACCTCGAGAAATCCGGCGAGTGGTGATTTTGTCCTGGCTCCTGGTTGGGCTGGACTCGCCGAGATGGGCGTTTGGGAACGCGCAAGAGGTGCTGAATGGACATGGTCGATCTCATATTGACGGTTTGCCTCAGCGCCAATCCGAGCAATTGCCGAGATGAACATCTCTATTTCGAGAGCCGCGGCACTCTGTTCCAATGCATGTTCCTTGCCCCCAGCGAAATCGCGAAATGGTCTCAAGAACACCCGACCCTCAAGGTCATGCGCTGGAAATGCGCATTTCCGAGCAAGGAACGAGCCATCTGATTTGGCAGTGCGGAACCCTGGGGAGGAGGTGTCATGATGGTTTCACGGCGCATGACGCTGCGTCTGGCGGTCCTCGGGACAGCCGCTGTTCTTGCTACCAAGCCGGCCGTTGCGGCAGCCAGGATTCGCCTCGGTGTGCTGAAGTTTGGAACTGTGAGTTGGGAACTCGATACGCTACGGCAGCACAAGTTCGATGCCGCGAACGGGATCGATCTGGAGATCATCGACTTCGCCGGCGAGGATGCAACCAACGTCGCGATGCTGGCTGGCGCGATCGATATGATCGTCTCCGACTGGCTATGGGTCTCGCGTCAGCGCTCCGAAGGCGGCGACCTCACATTGACCCCCTATTCCACCGCCGTGGGGGCGATCATGGTGAAGGAGGGTTCGCCGATCCGGACGGTCGCCGATCTCAAGAACAAGAAGATCGGCGTCGCCGGCGGCCCGCTCGACAAGAGTTGGCTGCTGATACAAGCGCTGACCAGGCGCGATCTCGGCGTCGACCTGTCGGCAACCAGCGACATCGTCTTTGGCGCGCCGCCGCTGATTTCGGAAAAGGCGATACAGGGCGAACTCGATGCAGTGCTGAATTTCTGGCATTTTTGCGCCCGTCTCGAGGCCAATGGCTTCCGTCGATTGATCGGCGTGAATGACGCGGCAAAAGCGCTTGGGGCTCTGGGACCCGTGTCGGCGCTCGGTTACGTCTTCCATGACCAATGGGCGAGCGAGAACCCCGATGCCGTCAGGGGTTTCGTGAGGGCGTCCGCGCAAGCCAAGGACTTGCTGGCCAGATCCGATGACGAATGGCTGCGCCTGGCGCCGATCATTCGCGCGGAAGGCAAGGAACTGGCACAACTGCGCGATCGCTACCGCCAGGGCATTCCCAGACGGTCGGTCGCCGAGGAAGCGGCCGACGCCGGCAGGCTATACCATGTGCTTGCGTCGGTCGGCGGCGCGAAGCTTGTCGGCAGCGCGCCGGAAATGGCGCCCGGCACGTTCTGGCAGGAACCCCGGAAATGACCGCATTGGGAACCGACGGCACGCGTGATGCCCCGCCGAGCATGTCCGGCCGACGCAGCCTGGCGACGGCGCTGGTGCCCCCGCTGACCGTAGCGGTTTCCCTGCTCGCGCTTTGCCTGCTGTGGAACCTTGCGGCAAGCGTCTGGCCAAGCCGTGCCTTTCCAGGACCTGCGCAGGTCTGGCAGGTGCTTCTCAAGGAGGCTGCGAACGGCGACCTCTTTTACCATCTCAGCGTGACCCTCGGCCGGGTCGCCGCGGCGTATATCGTCGCAATGATCATCGGATCCATCATCGGCGTTTTGCTCGGCAGCTATCGTCGCGTCGACCGTTTTTTCAACCCGTGGGTGATCCTGTTCCTCAACATCCCGGCGCTGGTGGTCATCGTCCTCGGCTACATCTGGTTCGGCCTCAACGAGGCGGCGGCGATCGGCGCGGTGGCGGTGAACAAAATTCCGAATGTCGTGGTGACGATGCGTGAAGGCGCCAGGACGCTTGATCCAAGTTACGCCGAAATGGCCACCGTCTATCGCTTCGGCCGTCTCGATCGAATCCGCCATATCCTGCTGCCGCAATTGCAGCCCTATCTTGCCGCCGCGTCGCGATCCGGCATCTCCCTCATCTGGAAGATCGTCCTGGTCGTCGAACTGCTCGGCCGCTCGAACGGTGTCGGCTTCCAGATCCATCTCTATTTCCAGCTCTTCGACGTCGCCGCCATTCTTGCCTACACGCTGGCTTTCGTGGCCGTGATGCTTGTCATTGAACTTCTCCTGGTGCAGCCCGTTGAACGACATGCAACCCGTTGGCGCCGTCGTCCCGCTTAAGGTCGACATCGCCGAAAAGACCTTCAGGTCCGCGCGAGGCGTCTCGATCACGGCGCTTCAGGACCTTTCCTTCGAGGTCCGGCAAGGCGAATTTGCCTGCTTGCTCGGACCGTCGGGCTGCGGCAAAACCACGACGCTGCGTATCCTGCTTGGCTTGGACAAAGACTTTTCCGGCTCCTTCCAGTTGCCGCAAGGAGGGTCGAACCGCATCGCCGCCGTTTTCCAGGAACCGACCCTGCTGCCGTGGCGAACGGTGGAGCAGAATGTCAGGCTGGCGTTGCCGAAAAGCTTGAGAGCGAAAAAACTCGACGGGCTGTTCGACACGCTCGGCCTCGCCGGCATGCGCTCGCTCTATCCTGCCGAACTGTCGCTTGGCCTTGCGCGCAGGGCAGCACTTGCCAGGGCTTTCGCCACCGAGCCGGCGGTGCTTTTCCTGGACGAACCCTTTGTCTCGCTCGACGAACAGACCGCCGAGCGGCTTCGGCATCTGCTTTTGACCGTGTGGTCGGCACGGCCAACGACCGCCTTGATGGTGACGCACAATCTACGCGAGGCACTGATGCTGTCGGACCGCATCATCGTGCTCGCGCCGCGGCCAACCCATGTGCTCGGCGTGTTCGACGTACGGTTGCCACGGCAACATCGCAATTCGCAGGTGATGAGCGATCTTCTGCGGTCGTTGCATCACAGATTTCCGGACGTCACCTGATCGCCTGCAGGTGAAATGCATATCGGAGACCTTCATGATTGATCGGCTAAGACGCAGGCTTGTAAGTGGCTTCGCCTGTACCGCCGCCAGCGCCGCCTTGCTGCCGTGCTGCCTCGGACGAGCCGTTCTGGCCGCAGGCGGCAGTTCTCGGTTCTCGGTCAGGCAAATCGCCGACGGCGTCTTCGCCTTCCAGGGCGCGGATGAATTGATGACCGCCGCCAATGACGGTGCGATCTGCAATCTGGGCGCCGTCGTCGGCGCCGATGCGGTTGCCGTCATCGACAGCGGTGGCAGCCTGATCGAGGCGCACGCCCTTCTCGCCGCGATCGGAAAGGTAACAGCAAAGCCGGTTCGCTTCCTGGTCAACACCCACATGCACCCCGACCACATCTTCGGCAATGCGGCATTCCGGGAGATCGGCGCGACCATCGTCGGTCACCGCAATCTGCCGCGCGCCCTCGACGCGCGTGGCACGTTCTATCTGCACAACTACCGCGAACAGCTTGGCGAGGCGCTGATGGAGGGGGTCGAGATCGTGTCTCCGACCATGCTGGTCGACGATCACCTGCAACTCGACCTCGGCGGGCGCATGATCGAACTGCGGGCATGGAAGGCGGCGCACACCGACAACGACCTGACCGTATTCGATACCGCGACCAGAACGCTCTTTGCCGGCGATCTCGTGTTCATGGGCTCCTTGCCGACGCTCGACGGATCACTGCTTGGATGGCTCCGCCAGATGGATGTGCTCGCCGCGATCGGCGCCGCGCGCGTCGTTCCAGGTCATGGTCCTGTAACGGCCGACTGGCCACAGGCGCTGGCGGGGGAGCGACGCTATTTCGAGATTCTGGCGCGCGATATCCGCAAGGCGATCGCCGACGGAACGCCGCTGCGCGAAGCAGTCAAAACCGCAGGCGAAAGCGAACGGGATAATTGGCACCTGTTCGACGATTACAACGAGCGCAACGCAACGGCCGCATTTGCCGAACTCGAATGGGAATAGACGACGCCGACATGCGCCAGGCAGCTGTAAGGCGCGGCGATTTGCCAAGGCGTCGCCAAAGGCTTATCCTCAACGCCAGCCTGGGCACCACCTCTCTTGCATTGGTGGAGGCATCGAAATGCAAAATCACGCTTACTCGAGCCGGCAGCTCGCCTTGCCGCTCGCATCCGTTTTCGCCGCGATCATCTTGACCATCGGCACGTTGCTCGGCTCCTCGGGAGTCGCCAACGCACAGCAAACAACCGCGTCCTCGGACAGGATCTGGCATGACTTGAAGGGCGACGTGTTTGGCGATCGGGTAATTCTGGTCGATACCGGCGTCGTCAGGATCGAAGCGCCGAAGCGGGCGCAGGATGCCGCCATCGTGCCCGTCGACATCTATCTCGATCCAGCCAAGGCGCCGGACGGCATCAAATCCGTTACCCTGATCATCGACGCCAACCCTGCACCGGTGGCGGCGACGTTCCAGCTCGGCAAGGATGCCGGCGTGACGCATCTGTCGACGCGGGTGCGCGTCAACGACTATTCCTATCTGCGTGCCATCGCCGAGACGCAGGGCGGCCAACTCCATATGTCGCAGACCTTCGTCAAGGCGTCAGGCGGATGCTCCGCCCCTGCGGTCAAGAACCAGGACGAGGCCAACGCGACGATGGGTCAGATGAAGCTGCGCCAGTTCCCGCCCAAAGAGACGATGACCAAGACCGAGGAACTGCAGTTGATGATCCGGCACCCTAACAATTCGGGGCTGCAACGGGATCCGCTGACCCAGTATTTCATACCGGCGCATTTTGTCCAGAAACTGTCGATCTCCCAAGCCGGCCAGCCGATCCTCTCCATGGAAGGTGGAATATCGATTTCGGAAGACCCCAATTTTCGATTCGATTTCACTGTGCACGGCAATGGCGAAATCCAGGTTGAAGCGATCGATACGGACGGCAAAACATTTCGCAATCAGTGGCCGCTGGAGACAGCGGGACTCTGAAGTCTCGATATCTTGTGCCGGACTGCCGGGTGCTTGCCAGCTTGATCCCGAAAGCGGAGCTTGTTTCGGGAAGATACTGTCCAGACAAAGGATGGAACTCCATCCGGCTTGCGGATGGAGCAGGCTCTAAAAGCAGCGCACGTCGGCTTCCGACTGCGCGCGCTTCAATTCGGTACGGGCTGCCTTCGCCGGTGCGCTTTCGCGAAACAGCCCTGCGTTTTCGCCTGTGGTCAAAGACATGCTCTTGAAAGTCTCGGCTCTCTCATAGTGGTCGTAGGGAAGGATCGAGGCGATGACGTCGATCGAGCAGGAACAGCTTTCCAGCGCCTGACGTGTCTGGCCGTTCGTCTGCATGCAGCCGAGCACGTAATCGGCAATCGTTGCTGTCGGGTAATCTCCTGCGGCGCCCGCCGGTTTTGCGAAGGCCAGCGGCGCGGCAAGGAGCAGCGGCAAAGTCGAAAATCCAACATATCTGATCACGGGAAAACCTCCGGTTAGCCTGGGCGCGATGCGCCCTATCGGGATCACCGTGGCAGTTGGCAACGTGCTGCAGAGTCAGTCAAGCGCCCATGGCTTCCGTATACGACCAAAGGAGGAATGCAGTGCTGGTCGACGGTGGTTCCGCATGGCGGCCCCATGGCCCGCTCCACTCCCCAACTCCCACGATCATCTCATGCTTGGCTCACTATCGATTCCCGGTGGGGCGCGTACATGGCCAGGCCGAGACATCGAAGTGAATACCTCCAAATAAAATCCATACTTAGGTGAAATGTAAAACTCAAAAAATAATCAAATTTTATGCGGCCCATCGTTATTTCGCGGTCAGGAATACTTCATCTAACAAATACTGTCCTACTTATTTCCTTATATTGCACCGCATCATTTACGATATTGCGGTGCAAAAAAACACCCAGGCTTTTTTGCTTGCCTAGCGTTTTGCGATGACATAGCCTCACCCTGTTTCCGGCTTCAAGGGCGTCACCGTCATTAGGGAGCGGCGACAGTCTTTCGTAGGCCAAGGTGAGGTGGGCAGTAACGGTGCCCTCTGCACATCTGGCTTAGGTCGTGACACGCTGCCGGAAATATTTCCCCCCCGTGAATCGCTTGGGCAAGCCCTTGTGGGCTCAGCAAATGATTCATCACTATGAACCTCGGGAGGAATTCGGATGCGTGTACTTACGAAAGCTACCTATATTCTAACCACTGCGGCGTTTCTGTCGCTCGGCGCGGCCTTTACGGCGTCGGCTAACGAGGACCTTGCAAAGCTGGCTTCGGATTCGAAGAACTGGGCAATGCAGACGGGTGACTACGCCAACACCCGCTATTCCAAACTCAACCAGATTACTGCGGACAATGTGAAGAACCTGCAGGTCAAGTGGACCTTTTCCACCGGCGTGCTACGAGGCCACGAGGGTGGACCGCTTATCATCGGCGATGTGATGTATGTCCACACGCCTTTCCCGAACAATGTCTTTGCGCTCGATCTCAAGAATGACGGGAAGATCCTCTGGAAATACGAACCCAAGCAGGATCCCAACGTCATTCCGATCATGTGTTGCGATACGGTCAATCGCGGCGTTGCCTATGGTGACGGCAAGATCATTCTCAATCAGGCAGACACCACGGTCGTCGCTCTCGACGCGAAGACCGGCAAGGTCGTCTGGTCGGTCAAGAACGGCGACCAGACCGATGGCGGCAAAGGCGAATCCGGTACGGCTGCCCCCGTCGTCGTCAAGGACAAGGTGCTCATCGGCGTATCCGGCGCCGAATTCGGCGTTCGCGGCTGGCTGGCCGCCTACAATCTGAAAGATGGCAAACTTGCCTGGAAAGCCTATTCGGAAGGTCCGGACGCAGACACCCTGATCGATCCCGAAAAGACCACGCAACTCGGCAAGCCGGTTGGCAAGGATTCCGGCACGAACACCTGGGAAGGCGAGCAGTGGAAGACCGGTGGCGGCACGACATGGGGATGGTATTCCTATGATCCCAAGCTGAACCTGGTCTACTATGGCACCGGCAATCCCTCGACGTGGAACCCGGTCCAACGCCCCGGCGACAATCGCTGGTCGATGACGATCATGGCCCGCGATGCGGATACCGGTGTTGCCAAATGGCTCTACCAGATGACCCCGCATGACGAATGGGACTATGACGGCATCAACGAGATGATCCTCGTCGATGGCATGGAGGTCAACGGCGCCAAGCACGACGTGCTGGTGCATTTCGATCGTAATGGTTTTGCCTACACCATGGATCGCGCCAACGGCGACCTTCTCGTCGCCAAGAAGTACGATCCGGCCGTGAACTGGGCGACGGAAGTCGTCATGGACCCCAAGAGCGAACAATATGGTCGCCCGCAGGTCGTGGCGAAATATTCGACCCAGCAGAACGGCGAAGACACCAACTCGACGGGCATCTGCCCGGCGGCGCTTGGAACGAAGGACCAGCAGCCGGCGGCCTATTCGCCGAAGACCGGGCTGTTCTATGTCCCGACCAACCATGTCTGCATGGACTATGAGCCTTACAAGGTGAGCTACACCGCCGGTCAGCCTTATGTTGGCGCCACCGTGTCGATGTATCCCGCACCCGGCGGCGACGGCAACATGGGCAACTTCATTGCCTGGGATGCGGCCAAGGGCGAGATCGTCTGGTCGAAGCCCGAGCAGTTCTCGGTGTGGTCGGGCGCGTTGGCGACAGATGGCGACGTCGTCTTCTACGGTACACTCGAAGGCTACATCAAGGCGGTCGATAAGGACGGCAAGGAACTCTACAAGTTCAAGACCCCGTCCGGCATCATCGGCAACATCACGACCTACGAGCAGGGCGGCAAGCAGTACATCGCCGTTCTGTCCGGCGTAGGTGGCTGGGCAGGTATCGGCCTGGCAGGCGGCCTGCTTTCGCCTGACAACGCCGCTGCCTGGCATGGCGCCGTCGATCAGGGCCGCGCGCAAGGCGACCAAGCCGCTGTCGTTGGTACAGCTGGCCTGGGTGCTGTCGGCGGCTACGCGGCACTTGCCGACTACACGACGCTGGGCGGTCAGCTCACCGTCTTCGGTCTCCCGGATTGATGCGCTGGGAACCTTGAGCACGCCTCCGGTCTTGTGAGACCAAAGGCTTGAAGAACGAGAGCCCGGATCATCCGGAAGCCATGGCCGGGCTCTTGATTCAGTTGCGCACCCAAAAACACCGATCAATGCCGGTCGCGACAGCAAAACCGTGTCCATTGGCAAATGAAGGAAGCGTTTGAATGTCCGTTCGCATTGTAATTTCGGCTTTGGTCCTGGCTCTGCTGCCTCTGGCAAGCTCAGGCGTCGCCCAGGCCGACGACAGCATGGAAA
>NZ_RZQL01000400.1 GCF_003997935.1 Mesorhizobium sp. M7A.F.Ca.US.006.01.1.1 | reverse complement strand
GGTTTTGACTGCTCATGCGGCCTTTTCGCATGAAGCAAGGCCGCGCAACAGCGCAAACCCACTCACTTTGCCTGAAGGCTTGTCACTTTCTTCCTCGGTCTTGCAAAAATGCGAAAGAAAATTACATGCGGTTTTCGCATGGCTGCCAAGCCTTGGTCGGCGCGCAATATTTGGTGCTCCGGGCTTGACGGTCCGCGGTCTTACGAGTAGAAGCCGCCCAGTCAGAACCGATGTGAGGCTCTCCCTTCCGAAGCGACACGCTTTGGAGTTTGCCTCAAACAGGGTTCGTTTTACGAGCGAAAAGACATTTCCGGCGTGCACGAAGCGGCTTCCGCTTCCTCTGCCTTTTGTTCGGGCAAGACCGCGAGGCGCGGTTTATGGCCCGAATTTGCGTATGGAAATGACGCTTTGAGCGGCCCTGACCGGGCGAGACACGGAATTGAGAGACAAGAGGGTTTAATGCCTACCGTCAACCAGCTGATCCGCAAGCCGCGCATTGCGCCGGTGAAGCGCAACAAGGTCCCGGCCATGCAGCAGAACCCGCAGAAGCGGGGCGTCTGCACGCGCGTCTATACAACGACGCCGAAGAAGCCGAACTCGGCGCTGCGCAAGGTGGCCAAGATCCGCCTGACCAATGGTTTTGAAGTGATCGGGTACATCCCCGGCGAAGGCCACAACCTTCAGGAACACTCCGTGGTGATGATCCGCGGCGGCCGCGTCAAGGATCTTCCGGGCGTTCGCTACCACATCATCCGCGGCGTGCTCGACACGCAGGGTGTGAAGAACCGCAAGCAGCGCCGTTCGAAGTACGGCGCCAAGCGTCCGAAGTAAGATTTTCCGGCCTTGGCGCTCCTTGAGTGCGTCGGGCTATGAGATTGAGAGACAAAAGCCATGTCGCGTCGTCACAGTGCAGAAAAGCGTGAGATCAATCCGGACCCGAAGTTCGGCGATCTGATCGTCACCAAGTTCATGAACGCCGTCATGTATGACGGTAAGAAGTCGGTCGCCGAAACCATCGTCTACGGCGCGCTCGACCAGGTTCAGTCGAAGACCAAGCAGGAGCCGGTCACCGTCTTCCATCAGGCGCTCGACAATGTCGCGCCGCATGTGGAAGTGCGTTCGCGTCGTGTCGGCGGCGCCACCTACCAGGTTCCGGTCGACGTGCGCCCCGAGCGCCGCCAGGCATTGGCCATTCGCTGGCTGATTGCTGCGGCCCGCAACCGCAACGAGACCACGATGGTCGACCGCCTCTCCGGCGAGCTGATGGACGCGGCCAACAACCGCGGCACGGCAGTCAAGAAGCGTGAAGACACCCACAAGATGGCTGAAGCCAACCGCGCTTTCGCGCACTACCGCTGGTAAAGCGCGAACGAGACTGAGAGGCAGCTACGATGGCCCGCGAATACAAAATCGAAGACTACCGCAATTTCGGTATCATGGCGCATATTGACGCCGGCAAGACGACGACCACCGAGCGCGTCCTCTACTACACGGGCAAGTCGCACAAGATCGGCGAAGTCCACGACGGCGCTGCCACCATGGATTGGATGGAGCAGGAGCAGGAGCGCGGCATCACGATCACGTCCGCCGCGACCACGACCTTCTGGAAGGCTCGTGATGGCAAGATGCACCGCTTCAACATCATCGACACCCCCGGCCACGTCGACTTCACCATCGAAGTCGAGCGTTCGCTGCGCGTGCTCGACGGCGCCATCGCGCTGCTCGATGCCAATGCCGGCGTTGAGCCGCAGACCGAGACTGTCTGGCGCCAGGCCGACAAGTACCGCGTTCCGCGCATGATCTTCTGCAACAAGATGGACAAGATCGGCGCCGACTTCTACCGCTCGGTCGAGATGATCGGTTCGCGCCTCGGCGCGCATGCCGTCGTCATGCAGCTGCCGATCGGCGCCGAGACCGAGTTCAAGGGCGTCGTCGACCTCGTCGAGATGAACGCGCTGGTCTGGCGCGACGAGACGCTGGGCGCTGCCTGGGATGTCGTCGAGATCCCGGACGACCTCAAGGCTCGTGCCGAAGAATACCGCGAGAAGATGATCGAGGCCGCCGTCGAAATGGACGAGACGGCGCTTGAGAATTACCTCGAAGGCAAGATGCCGTCGAATGACGAGATCCGCGCGCTGATCCGCAAGGGCACCATCGCGGTCAAGTTCTACCCGATGTTCTGTGGCTCGGCTTTCAAGAACAAGGGCGTGCAGCCGCTGCTCGACGCCGTCGTCGAATATCTGCCGTCGCCGGCCGATGTTCCCGCCATCAAGGGCGTCGATGCCAAGACCGACGCCGAGATCGAGCGTCATGCCGATGACAACGAGCCGCTGTCGATGCTCGCCTTCAAGATCATGAACGACCCGTTCGTCGGTTCGCTGACCTTTGCCCGCATCTATTCGGGCAAGCTCACCAAGGGCATCTCGGTCGACAACACCGTGAAGGGCAAGAAAGAGCGCATCGGCCGCATGCTGCAGATGCATGCGAACTCGCGCGCCGACGTCGAAGAGGCTTTTGCCGGCGACATCGTTGCTCTTGCCGGTCTCAAGGACACCACCACCGGCGACACGCTGAGCGATCCGCTGCATCCGGTCATTCTCGAGCGCATGGAATTCCCCGATCCGGTCATCCAGATCGCCATCGAGCCGAAGACCAAGAACGACCAGGAAAAGATGGGCCTCGCCCTTCACCGCCTGGCCGCCGAGGATCCGTCCTTCCGCGTCAAGACCGACGAGGAAAGCGGCCAGACCATCATTTCCGGCATGGGCGAACTTCACCTCGACATCATCGTCGACCGCATGCGTCGCGAGTTCAAGGTCGAGGCCAATGTCGGCGCACCGCAGGTGGCTTATCGCGAGACGATCACCCGCAGGCACGAACAGGACTACACGCACAAGAAGCAGACCGGCGGTACCGGTCAGTTCGCTCGCGTCAAGATCGTCTTCGAGCCGAACCCGGACAGCAGCGAGTTCGAGTTCGAGACCAAGATCGTCGGCGGCGCCGTGCCGAAGGAATACATCCCGGGTGTCGAAAAGGGCATCAACAGCGTCATGACCTCGGGTCCGTTCGCGGGCTTCCCGATGATCGGCGTCAAGGCGACGCTGATCGACGGCGCTTACCACGATGTCGACTCCAGCGTCCTGGCCTTCGAAATCGCCGGCCGCGCGTGCTTCCGTGAAGCCGCACCGAAGCTTGGCGTGCAGCTGCTCGAGCCGATCATGAAGGTCGAAGTTGTGACGCCGGAAGACTACGTCGGCAGCGTCATCGGCGATCTGAACGGTCGTCGTGGCCAGATCCAGGGTCAGGAAGCGCGCGGCGTTGCCGTTGTCATCAACGCGATGGTGCCGCTCGCCAACATGTTCAAGTATGTCGACAACCTGCGCTCGATGAGCCAGGGCCGTGCGGCCTACACGATGCAGTTCGATCACTACGAGCCGGTTCCGACCGCAGTGGCCCAGGAAGTCCAGAAGAAATACGCGTAAGGGTTCCTTAGCCACCGACGTCGCGTCCCTTGCGCGGTGCCGGATCTGAAGAGCGAATAACAATTTCCCCCAAGCGGGTAGAATAGACGGAGAACGATTATGGCCAAAGGTAAATTCGAGCGTAACAAGCCTCACGTGAACATCGGCACGATTGGCCACGTCGACCATGGCAAGACGTCGCTGACGGCGGCGATCACCAAGTATTTTGGCGAATACAAGCGCTACGACCAGATCGACGCTGCCCCTGAAGAAAAGGCGCGCGGCATCACGATCTCGACGGCGCACGTGGAATACGAGAC
>NZ_RZQL01000399.1 GCF_003997935.1 Mesorhizobium sp. M7A.F.Ca.US.006.01.1.1 | reverse complement strand
CTGCACGGCGGGTGCGGTGCGCGAGGCCGCGTGGCTTTCGGCGAATTTTTGCAAATTGCCGCAACCGGTGCGGTAACCGGCGACGTCGTAGATGTCCTTGACGGCCAGCCGCAGGCCGGCCAACGGGCCAAGCTGGGCATGTGCCACCGGCATCTGGCGAAGATCGAGAAAGGCGTTGAGAGGGCCGTGCGTGCCTGTCATCGTTCGATATCCGGATACGGTTGCCGCAACATTGTTCGACGCCAGAAATTTTACAACCTGCGATACGATTTTTATTGATTGTGAAAGTCTTCGCCCTTATATCGCGCTTGCCCAAAGTCGCACGTGCCTGTGGGTGTCCGCCGATCCTCGAATGGTGAGGGAAATCGGTAAGGTAACTGGAGCCAACCCCTCCAGTCGGTCTAGCGGCCAACCGCCAGCCCGAGGACACCTTGAAGCAACGACGGTGCGGGCCTTTCTGGTGTTCTGCCGGTTGTCCAAAAACCGGGGTTACTGAAGAGGCACACCTTCATTGCCGGCAGTGCGGACGGGTCTCCCATCCAAGCCAAGGCAGACAAAGCGAACCGAGGCCGGGCAAGGCCAAGGTTCACCGCCGCGAGACGGCGCTTCATGGTTCCGGGGTCTCCACCGGCTGGTTCCATGGATTTCCGTCCCGCCTTTGTCCACCGCGAGTTCGCGAGGCTGACAGCCCGCGTCCCGCAGCCTTATTGCGCGCCGAAAGGCGCTGATGGAGAGACCCCGATGGCCACCCAGCGCATCCTTGACTTCCTCGCCACCCGACGTCCGACCGGCCCCTGCCTCGTCGTCGACCTCGATGTCGTGCGCGACAATTTCCGCGCCTTCGAGAAGGCGCTGCCCGATTCCAAGATCTACTATGCGGTGAAAGCAAACCCGGCGCCGGAAATCCTGCGCCTGCTTGCTGCGATGGGCTCGTCCTTCGACACCGCTTCTGTTGCCGAAGTCGAGATGGCGATGGACGCTGGTGCGCCGGCGGACCGCATCTCCTTCGGCAACACCATCAAGAAGGAGCGTGACATCGCACGCGCCTATCAGCTCGGCATCCGCCTGTTCGCCGTCGATTGCGTCGAAGAGGTCGAGAAGATCGCTCGCGTCGCTCCAGGCGCGCGCGTGTTCTGCCGCGTGCTGACCGATGGCGAGGGCGCCGAGTGGCCGCTGTCGCGCAAGTTCGGCTGCGTGCCGGCGATGGCCGTCGACGTGCTGCGCCATGCCAAGGGGCTCGGCCTCGACGCCTATGGCGTGTCGTTCCATGTCGGCTCGCAGCAGACCGACCTGACCGCCTGGGACCGTGCGCTAGCCGACGCCAAGGTGGTGTTCGCGACGCTCGCCGAGGAAGGCATCGTCTTGAAGATGGTCAATATGGGCGGTGGTTTCCCGACGCGCTATCTGCGTGACGTGCCGGCCGCCCAGGCCTATGGCCAGGCGATCTTCTCGGCGCTGCGCAAGCATTTCGGCAATGCGCTTCCCGAGACCATCATCGAGCCGGGCCGTGGCATGGTCGGCAATGCCGGCGTCATCAAGTCGGAAGTCGTGCTGATCTCGAAGAAGGCCGCCAACGACAATGTGCGCTGGGTGTTCCTCGACATCGGCAAGTTCGGCGGCCTGGCCGAGACGATGGACGAGGCGATCCGCTACCCGATCGTCACCGCGCATGACGGCACGGAGACAGCACCTTGCGTGCTCGCCGGCCCGACCTGCGATTCGGCCGACGTGATGTACGAGAAGACGCCCTATCCGCTGCCTTTGTCGCTGACCATCGGCGACGAGGTGCTGATCGAAGGCACCGGCGCCTACACGACTACCTACTCGGCGGTCGCCTTCAACGGCTTCGAGCCTCTCCGATCCTACGTGATCTGACGGCGCTTCCTCAGCGCATTTTCGGACGGCGAACCGGACACAACTTCGCCTGAAAATGCGCTGAGAGAGCCGATCAGATCATCCCAGGTGGGCGACTGTCGTCCACCCGGGCTCGCCTGTGGAACAGATCTCCGCTCGCCAGGGATTGCGGAAATGGAAATGCCAGTTGAAATTGAGGGCCACGCACCGGCCTTTGTGATGGTCGCCGAAACCGCCGCCGATGTTGCGGCGCGCGAGGCGTTGCTCGATCGGGCCATGGGGCCGAAGCGCAGGAAAAAGTCGTCGGAGAAGCTGCGGCGTGGCCGGCGGCCCTCGGAAGGCCTGGCCTTCGTCGCCCGCGATGCGTCGGGCGGCGTGGCAGGCACCGTGCGGCTGTGGGATGTCAGGCTGGGCGAGGGCGGTGCGGCCGCACTGCTGCTTGGCCCGCTTGCCGTCGACCCGTCGCTGAAAAATGCCGGCATTGGCTCGGCGCTGATGCGCCAGGCCATCGCCGAGGCGGCGCGTCTTGGCCATGCCGCTATCCTTCTGGTCGGCGATGCGCCCTATTACGCGCGCTTCGGCTTCTCGGCTGAAAAGACCGGTTCACTTGCCATGCCGGGACCCTATGAGCGGCACCGCCTGCTGGCGCTGGAACTGGTGGAAGGCGCGCTTGACGGCGTGCACGGCACGCTGAAGGCTGCCGGCCGCAAGCTATCGGTTCCAGCCGTAGTGCGCCGCGCTGGCTGAAACCAGCCCGGCATACTCGGTGGCGATGACATCCAGGGCGGTTACAGTTGGTGAGCCGGCGCCGCCCAGCCGGGCTGCATAGTCCTGGCCCTTTGGGGCTTTGTCCCAGTCATTGCCTATGAAGCGGGCCGCTGCCGTGCCGGAGTCCGAAACTTGCGGAGCCGGCGGCCCAAAAGAGGCTGCCGTTCGCTTCAGGCCGTCCAGAAACGCGGCATTGTCCAAGCCGCTGTAGGACTTGCCGTTGCCGTCCACGACATTGAGGAAGATCTGCTCGTCGCCAAAGGCGGTGTAACCGCCGCCCAGGCCTTTTTCCACGGCGTCCGCTTTTTCAAAGAAGCGCTGCGCCACGGCGGCGTCGAGTGTATCCTTGGGGAAACGAACCGTTACGAAGCCGGTGCTGCCACCACTGTCGTCCAGCCTCGACACAAGCACGCTGTGCTGATGGAAAATGTAGCCGAAGGCAGCAGCAAGGCGGTCGGCGGTTGCGTCGTCAAGCGCGGCCTCGGTTTGCAGCGACGCATTGGTCTTGAGGAGGTAGCCGCCCGGTGTGACTTCGCTGTCAAGCACAGCCGGATCGACGCCTATGCTGGCAGCCACCTTGGGCACGATCTTCTCAAGCACCTGTGCTGCAAAGGCAGCCCGTTCGACGTAGCCGGCCGTCTTCAGATTTGGCAGATCGAAGCCCACGGAAGGTGTCGCCTCGTAGGAAATCAGGACACGCTCGTCGGCCGCCGCCGCCGCTGTCACCGAAACCAGGGCAGCGATGAGCATCGCACGCCCCACTGCCCGAACGATGTGGATGTTCATTTGCCGGACCTCGCTGATTTGCTCCCGTCTGGAGCCCGAGGTCACACTAAATGGATGATTGCACAATCAAAGGTATGAGCAGCTTGCCGTTCCCGGCCGCCTGAAGGTTTCGTGCCAAGATTGCTGGAGCCCGTGGAACGAATGTGCCGTCTCGAGGATAGTGTCCCAGCAAAGCCCAAAGCGCGCCCATATCGATCAACCGGCGCGCTTCAGCCTTGATGCATGCCTGTCCCAAGCCGCCGCGCGGCTTGCGACATGCATGCCTTCAGCCGATCAGCTGGCTGAGCGCCATGGCAACGGTCATGTCGCCTTCGACCTTTATCTTGCCGGTCATGAACGCCATTGTCGGGTTCAGGTCGCCAGCGATCAGCGAATCCAGATCGTCGAGTGAGAGCTTGAT
>NZ_RZQL01000398.1 GCF_003997935.1 Mesorhizobium sp. M7A.F.Ca.US.006.01.1.1 | reverse complement strand
GCATCGCTCAGCCGCACCGGCAAATGGGCCGGCAGCGTCGCCTTTATCGGGGGCGCCGTATCCGACATCCTCAATCCGCTGGCGCCGTTCGCCGCCTATATCGCGCTGGTCGCCGCGGTGGCCGCAATCATCATCGCCATCGCCATCGTGCTCAGGCTGGTGCTGGCGGCAAAGGCGCTGCCGGCCTTGATTTTCGCCACCAGTGCGGCGGCCGTCGCCGGCGGCGTCTACGGCCTGCAGCAGCAGACCAACGCCCAGAACGGGGTGATTGCCAGCCTGGTGCCGGCCATTGCCGGGCTGCAGCAGTCGATGGGCATCGTTACCGAAAAAGTGGCCAGGATCGAGCAGACGGTTACGCAGACGCAAAAGACGGTGGAGGCGGTCAAGCAGACCACCGAAGAGGTGGCGAAGACGACCAACGAGATCGCCTCCGTCCAGCAGCAGCAGACTGAGCAGACGGCGGAAGTTCAGAAGACCACCGAAGAGGTGAAGAAGCAGACCGAGACGCTGGCCGCCGGCCAGGCGCAGCAGCAGGCCCAGACCGAGAAGCTGCAGGCGACATCAGAACAAATCGCCGCCTCAATCGACACCATCGCCAAGGGGTTTGCCGCCTTGGCCGCGCAGGGCGGGGCGATTGCCGAACCGAAGCGGCCGGACGAGTTCTACCACAATGCCCGCGTCTACGAGCTGTCGGGCGACATGCTCAATGCGCGGCGCTCCTACCTCGCCTTTGCCGGCTTCGATGTCGACGCCATCGACCCCTACACGCGCTTTGCCACGCTGCTTAGGGTGCAGGACGGCAAGGCTGGCGCCCGCGAAGTGTTCGGCGCGCTTGTCGACAAGGGCAAGGCGCTGTCGATCAAGCTGGTGCATATCCAGCAGTTCGACGACGCCCAGCGCCCCGACAAGCTCAACGCCTTCATCGCGGCCCATGCCGATTTCGCGCCGGCCTATTTCCTGTTGGCGCAGGAGTTTTCGGAAGACCGGCTCGGCGCCCAGACGCTGGCCGACAAGCGCAACGAGGCCAAGGCGCTGACCAAATTCATGGCCTACGAGAAGGATGGCGGGCTGCTCAAATATTTCGTCGACCAGACGCAGCTCGCCGACTGGCTGGACCGCAGCCGCAGCCGGCTGGCAGCGCTTGGCGACGTGCTCGATCCCGCCCGCTTCGTGCCTTCGCTGACGCCGATGCGCTCCAACCAGGGCTGGTCGATGACCATCTCGCTGCCCGAGCCGGCGACCGCCATCTCCTGGCGCATGGGCGACAGCGGTCCGTTCACCGACACCGGTTTCCTGGCGATGAACGACCAGACGACAGGCAAGCCGATGGCCAATCCGAGCTTCGAGATGCCCGACAGCACCGTGGCCGGGATCATCGCCATCAAATATCTCGATATCAGGGGCCGCGAGACCGGCCCGTTCGACATCCGCTTCGACCCGGAGACAGCGCTTCAGCAGGGCAACAAGCAGATCCTCGACCAGTTCTGGACCTCGTGGATCGCCTTCGATGCCAGCGGCAACCATGGGCTGGTCTACTTCACCCAGATGCTGTCCTACCGCTGCGCCATCAAGCAGGTGCATTACAGCCTGAACGGGGCGGCGCTCGACAAGGAGATCAAGATGCCGCCTTGCGACAAGAAGGACCCCTACGCCATTCCCTATGACTACCAGCCCTATTTCAAGGTCGCCGACAGCGTGAAATCGATGTCGGTGCAAGTCACCTACACCGACGACACCAAATCGCCGGTACGGGAATACAAGCGGCAGTAGGAGCGGCTGGCCTGATGCAAAATGCCAATCGCGGCGCTTGCGCAACCGCCGCCGAACAGGCCAGTTTGCGCCTTCAGAATCGGTGAGAGCGCAATGACCATCCACACCATCAAGGCTAGGGGTATTTCGGTTTCACTCGACCTTACGGTCGGCCACATCGCCGACATGGTCGTCGAGGGTGGCGGGCGGCAGCTGAAGCCGCTGCACCGCGCGCCCTGGGTAGATGCGAACGAGACGCTGCCGGACAATCTGCCGGAAGGCACGGTTCGGCTGTCCGGCGATTTTCTCTGCGCGCCGTTTTCACGCAGCGATGTCGAGGAAGCGCCGCTGCATGGCTGGCCGGCCAACAGCGCCTGGGATGTCACCGAAAGTGCCGCGACGGAGGATGGCTGGCGCGCCGTCTACCGCCTGCGGCACAAGGTGATGGGCGCATCGGTCGACAAGATCCTGACGCTGCGCGACGGCCATCCCTTCCTCTATCAGGAGCACGTGTTTTCCGGCGGTGATGGCGCCATTTCGGTCGCGCATCATCCGATGACGGTGATGACGGGCGGCGGCAGGCTGGCCTTTTCGCCGAAGCGTTTTGCCGCGACGCTGGACGATCCGCTGGAGCCCGATCCCGCCCGCGGCCGCTTTATGCTGGCCTATCCGGCGCGCTCCACCGATCTCGGCCATTTCCCCGCCGCCGGCGGCGGCACGCTCGATCTCACGGAATACCGCATGGAGGACCGCCGCGAGGATTTCATCACGCTCGTCGAAGCCGACCATGGCGGGCCGGGCTGGACCGCGCTGGCGCGCCAGGCCGAAGAGGACCTGGTGCTGGTGCTCAAAAACCCGGCCGAGCTGCCGATCACCATGCTGTGGTTCAGCAATGGCGGGCGCGACTACGCCCCATGGAGCGGTCGCCACTTGGGCGTGCTCGGCATCGAGGCTGGCCGCGCTGCCGTCGGCCATGCTGCTTCGATCGGCGACAACTGGCTGAGGCGCGAAGGGGTAGCGACCGCCTTTGCGCTGGGCGAAAGCCAAAGCGTTTCCTTTCGCCATGTCATCGGCGCCATACCGCTGTCTGGCGGCGAGCCACCGCAGGAGCTCACGACGGCGGATGGCCGCATGCGGCTGGCAACTGGTGGCGCGATGCGGGAGGTTCCCTTTGACAGCGATTTCCTGCGCATTGGCCAGCCAGCGGCCTCATAGGTGGGATTGCGCGGCCGCGGGGTTTGAAATTTCCGTGAACTGTCGCCAAGATGTGGCCGAAATCATCATGCGGAACATGGTGGATTTGAAGCTCCTGCCAGAGAGGCTCTCATGTCCGAAATCGCCCATCTCGCCGCCACCATCTTCAAGCGCGCCGGCAAGGCAAGCCGCTTCATCGTGGCCATTGCCGGGCCACCAGGCTCCGGCAAGTCGACGCTGTCGGCGCGGCTGCATGACCTGCTGCCCGAAGGGGCAGCGGAAGTCGTGCCGATGGACGGCTTCCACTTTGACGACGCCGTGCTCGAGCGGCGCGGCCTGCGCGCGCGCAAGGGTGCGCCGGAAACCTTCGACTTTGCCGGTTTTGAGGCCCTGCTGAAGCGTATCCGGGCCGGTGAAGCCGATATCGCCATCCCAGTGTTCGACCGCAGCATGGAACTCTCGCGCGCCGCCGCCTCGATCGTCGCCACGGAAACCAAGTTCATCCTGGTCGAGGGCAACTACCTGCTGCTCGACGAGGAGCCGTGGTCGCGGCTGGCGCCGCTGTTCGATTTCTCGATCTTCGTCGACGTGCCGCGCAACGAGCTCGAGCGCCGCCTGATGGAGCGCTGGCACGAACATGGCCGCTCCGATGAAGATGCGCGCGCCTGGATCGCTTCCAACGACCTGCCCAACATCGAGCGCGTGCTGGCCCGGCGCAGTGCCGCCGATCTGGTGATCGGCCTTTCCGCTTGATTCGACGGATTGCGCAAGGGGAACCTTAAGACTTTCAGGCCGTTATCCCGACACGGCAATTGTGCCAAAAGAGGGATTCGGTCCAATGGCAACCAAGGCAAAAAAGCCCGCTCCCGCCAAGGG
>NZ_RZQL01000397.1 GCF_003997935.1 Mesorhizobium sp. M7A.F.Ca.US.006.01.1.1 | reverse complement strand
TCCGGTTTCGCCTTGAGGAAGATGTCGGTTCGGGCGTTGATGAACGCCGGTATGCCGGAAGCCTTGACGGCCGCCGCCGCAGCTTCGATGCGTTTTACCTGAACAGAAATGTCGTGCAGGCCGCTGCCACCGACAACCTGGTCTTCGAAATTGAACCCAACAGCGCCGGCCCGCAGCGCCAACGTCACCGTGCGAGCCACAATCTCCGGATCGACGCCGTAACCACCCTCGAGGTCCATGGTCACCGGCAGGTCGACCGCCGCGACGATGCGCTTGATGTTGTCGAGCGCCAGCTCCAGCGGGATTTTCTCGCCATCGGCGTAGCCGAACGCGGCCGCCACCGGCCAGCTTCCGGTGGCGATCGCCTTGGCCCCCGCCTTCTCGACGATCTTGGCCGAGCCCGGATCCCAGGCATTGTAGAGAACGATCGGGTTTCCCTTGACGTGGAGGGAATGGAACGTCCGCGCGCGCTCTATCTGCTCGGTCATGGTTGTTTTCCCGTCTTCCTGCTGTTGGATAGCCAATCTAAGCGGCGCTGCCGGCTTTGGCGATGTGCCATGAGTTGCAGAAGCGGCGGCCAAAGAACAGACTTTCAAACCTGTTGCGCATCCTCCTTTTCGCAGCTATGGATTTCGACATGAACATGCGTTCGACCAAGACCATTTGGTGGTGGGCCTGCTGACAGCGGCCTGTTCGAACACGTGCGCGTGAAAAGAGAGGGTGGCCGCAACGGAAAGTCCGGGCGGCCATTTGTTTTTTCCAAGCCATTCCCGGGTCCGTTGCCCCAAGACGCTGATGGAGACGGCAATGACGATAAAGCTTCTGGAAAACGGCGCGGAAAGTTTCGTGACCGCGGGTGGCATCACCATCACGCGCGCGCGCCACGACCGGCCCTATGCGGGCGCGATCGACGCTTACGTCGACGGCCTGAATTCGCGCCGCGGCGCGGTGTTTTCCTCCAACTATGAATATCCCGGCCGCTACACGCGCTGGGACACCGCCATCATCGACCCGCCTCTGGTTATCTCGGCGCGCGGCCGCGCCATGCGCATCGAAGCGCTGAACGGCCGTGGCGAGGTGTTGTTGCCGGTCATCGGCAAGGCACTCGCCACCCAGGCGGATGTCACCATCGCCGAGACGTCGAAGACACTCATCCGCCTCGACGTCGCCAAGCCGGGCCGTGTCTTCACCGAGGAGGAGCGCAGCCGCGTCCCCTCGGTGTTTACGGTGCTGCGCGCCATCACCGCTCTGTTCAAGACCGAGGAAGACGCCAATCTCGGTCTCTACGGCGCTTTCGGCTACGACCTCGCCTTCCAGTTCGACCCGGTCGACTACAAGCTCGAGCGCAAGCCAAGCCAGCGCGACCTGGTGCTTTTCCTACCCGACGAGATCCTGGTCGTCGACCATTATTCGGCCAAGGCCTGGACCGACCGCTATGACTATGCCGGCGAGGGTTTTTCGACCGAAGGGCTGCCGCGCGACGAAATCGCCGAGCCGTTCAAGAGCCCCGACCGCATCCCGCCGCGCGGCGACCATGAACCGGGCGAATACGCCAATCTGGTGCGCAAGGCGATGGATTCGTTCAAGCGCGGCGATCTGTTCGAGGTCGTGCCCGGCCAGATGTTCTACGAGCGCTGCGAGACGCAGCCGTCCGAGATTTCGCGCAAGCTGAAAGCCATCAATCCGTCGCCCTATTCCTTCTTCATCAATCTGGGCGAAGGCGAATATCTGATCGGCGCCTCGCCGGAAATGTTCGTGCGCGTCAACGGCCGCCGCGTCGAGACCTGCCCGATCTCGGGCACCATCAAGCGCGGCGACGATGCCATTTCCGACTCCGAGCAGATCCTGAAACTGCTCAACTCGAAGAAGGACGAATCCGAGCTGACCATGTGCTCGGACGTCGACCGCAACGACAAGTCGCGGGTCTGCGAGCCGGGTTCGGTGCGCGTCATCGGCCGGCGCCAGATCGAGATGTATTCGCGCCTGATCCACACGGTCGATCACATCGAAGGCCGGCTGCGCGAAGGCATGGATGCCTTCGACGCCTTCTTGTCACACGCCTGGGCGGTCACCGTTACCGGCGCGCCGAAGCTGTGGGCCATGCGCTTCATCGAACAGAACGAGAAAAGCCCGCGCGCTTGGTATGGGGGTGCGATCGGCATGGTCAATTTCAACGGCGACATGAACACCGGCCTGACGCTCCGCACCATCCGTATCAAGGACGGCATTGCCGAAGTGCGCGCCGGCGCCACATTGCTGTTCGACAGCATTCCCGAGGAAGAAGAAGCCGAAACCGAACTGAAGGCATCCGCCATGCTCTCCGCCATCCGCGACGCCAAGACCGGCAATTCCGCCAGCACCGAGCGCACCACCGCGCGCGTCGGCGACGGCGTCAACATCCTGCTGGTCGACCACGAGGACAGTTTCGTCCACACGCTGGCCAATTATTTCCGCCAGACCGGCGCCAACGTCTCGACCGTTCGCTCGCCGGTGCCTGAGGAAGTCTTCGACCGGCTGAAACCCGATCTCGTCGTGCTGTCGCCCGGCCCCGGCACGCCGAAGGACTTCGATTGCGCCGCAACCATCAAGAAGGCGCGCGCCCGCGAACTGCCGATCTTCGGCGTCTGCCTTGGCCTGCAGGCACTGGCCGAGGCCTATGGCGGCGAACTGCGGCAGCTGCACATACCGATGCACGGCAAGCCGTCGCGCATCCGCGTCTCCAAGCCCGGCATCATCTTCTCGGGCCTGCCCAAGGAAGTCACCGTCGGCCGCTACCACTCTATCTTCGCCGACCCGGTGCGCTTGCCCGACGATTTCATCGTCACGGCAGAAACAGAGGACGGCGTCATCATGGCCTTCGAGCACCGCAAGGAGCCGATTGCCGCGGTGCAGTTCCACCCGGAATCGATCATGACGCTCGGCCACAATGCCGGCATGCGCATCATCGAGAACATCGTCGCCCACCTGCCGCGCAAGGCCAAGGAAAAGGCCGCCTGACGATCATGGCTGAAGCCGAGAACACGATGGCGATCGCGGCCAAGGCGGCCGCGAAGCGCAAGGTCGCCAACCTCGCCTTCTGGTCGATTATCGTCGCCTTTGTCGTGCTCGCGCTGAAGGCTGCCGCCTGGTACGTCACCGGCTCTGTCGCGCTCTATTCGGACGCATTGGAATCGATCGTCAACGTCATCGCCTCGGTCGCCGCCTTCTGGGCGATCCAGGTCAGCCACAAGCCGGCCGACCAGGATCATCCCTTCGGCCATCACAAGGCCGAGTATTTCTCGGCAGTGCTGGAAGGCGTGCTGATCGTGCTTGCCGCGCTATTGATCCTCAACGAGGTCTGGCGCTCCTGGCAGACCCCGTCACCCCTGGAACAGCCTTGGGAGGGTCTTGCGGTCAACGGCGTTGCCACGATCATCAACGCCTTCTGGGCCTGGACCCTGATCCGCACCGGCAGGGCTGAGAAATCACCGGCGCTGGTCGCCGACGGCAACCACATCATGACCGACGTGGTGACCTCGATCGGCGTCTTCGGCGGCTTGGTAGGAGCGATCCTGACCGGTTGGCAGATCCTTGACCCCGCACTTGCCGTCCTCGTGGCTTTGAACATCCTGTGGCAGGGCTGGCATGTCATAGGCTCGTCGATGAACGGCCTGATGGACCGCGCCGTCGACACCCAGGAACACATGCGCATCCGTGACGTCATCTCGGCCAATTGCAAGGGCGCGCTGGAGGTTCACGACCTCAAGACGCGCATCGCCGGCCGCGCCACCTTCATCGAGTTTCATCTGGTCGTCGACGCAGACATGTCTGTCGGCGCCAGCCATGTC
>NZ_RZQL01000396.1 GCF_003997935.1 Mesorhizobium sp. M7A.F.Ca.US.006.01.1.1 | reverse complement strand
ATACGGGAACGCCGAGCCAGGTCGCCGCAAACAGCGTGATCCCCCCGCCGGTCTCGGCGCAAAAACCCTGCATCGGGTTCAGCCGGGTGATCTTCGAGCCCATGGTGTGAACGATGCGCCAGCCGCCGAACAGAGTGCCGAGCGCCAGCGCCGACTGGCAGGTGAGGACCACCCAGAGCGGTACGTAGAAAGTCGCGCCGAGCATGCCTTGCGAATAGAGCAGCACGGCGATGATGCCCATGGTCTTCTGGGCGTCATTGCCGCCGTGCCCGAGGGAATAGAGCGAGGCGGAAAAGAACTGCATGACGCGGAAGGTGCTGTCGACCGCAAACGGCGTCTGGCGCACGAAGAGCCATGAGACGACGAGAATCAGGACGAGCGCCAGAATAAAGCCGGTCGCCGGCGACAAGACGATTGCCGCAACCGTCTTGCCAAGCCCGGTCCATACGATGGCGCCCACGCCTGCCTTTGCCACACCGGCGCCGACCAGGCCGCCGATCAGCGCATGCGAGCTGCTCGAAGGGATGCCGGCGATCCAGGTGACGATGTTCCAGACGATGGCGCCGACCAAGGCTGCAAAGATCACCGCCGGGGTGACGATGCTGACGTCTATGATACCTTTGCCTATGGTCTCGGCAACGTGGAGGCCGAAGAACATGAAGGCGATGAAATTGAAGAATGCCGCCCACAGCACCGCATATTGCGGCCGCAGCACCCTGGTGGAAACGATGGTGGCGATGGAATTGGCGGCATCGTGCAGGCCGTTGAGAAAGTCGAAGAACAGTGCGACGGCGACGAGGCCGGCCAGCACGGGAAAGGCAATGGTTGCTTCCATCACCTAGACATTCTCAATGACGATGCCGCTGATCTCGTTGGCAACGTCCTCGAAGCGGTCGACCACCTTTTCCAGTTGGCCATAAATCTCGCTGCCGATCATGTACGCCATCGGATCGCTGCTGCCGTGCTTCCTGAAGAGATCCTTCAGCCCTTGCTCATGCAGGTCGTCGGCCCGGCTTTCGACGCGCATCACCTCTTCGGCGATGGCGTTGAGGCGCACAGTATGCGTCGCGACCTTGTTGAGCAGCGGGATCGCTTCGGCCACCAGCTTGGCGGCGGCGACGATGACGCTACCCATTTCCTGCATCAGCGGATCGAACTCCTTGCGCTCGAACAGCTTCACCGTCTTGACCGTCTTGTGCATCATATCGATGGCATCATCCATCGACTGGATCAGGTCCTTGATGTCGCCGCGATCGAAAGGCGTGATGAAGGAGCGCCGCACCGCCAGCAGGACTTCCGCGGTGATGTGGTCGGCCTCATCTTCGAGATCGATGATTTTCTGGCACCAGAGGTCGATATCCCTGCCTTGGAGAAGCTGCTCCAGCGCCTCGGCGCCGCCGACCACGGTGCGGGAATGTCGTTCGAACAAATCGAAGAAGCGATCTTCGCGCGGCAAAAGCTTGCGGAACCAGCCCAGCATGGTCGATCTCCCAGTTTCATCCACATAGCGCCGCATCGCGCCGCGGGAAACAGGTAGCCGGCTTAAAGGTGTGGATGCAGGGCAATTGTGCGTGGTGCTTGCGGTAGAGCACAATTTCCCCGACCTTGCAGCGAACGACCGGAAAGATCGCATGATCGACAAGCTGGAATTCTTCATCGCGCTCGCCAGGGAGGAGCATTTCGGCCGGGCGGCGGAGGTGTGCGGCGTCACCCAACCGACGCTCTCGGCCGGCATCAAGCAGTTGGAAGGCCAGCTTGGCGTCATGCTGGTTCTGCGCGGCTCACGCTTCCAGGGGCTGACGCCTGAGGGAAAACAGGTGCTGGTGTGGGCACGCCGCATCGTCGGCGACACCAGGACCATGCGCGAGGAAATGCGCGCGGCGCGCCACGGACTTTCCGGCCGTATCCGCATCGCCGCCATCCCGACGGCGCTCGCCATGCTGCCGCGGCTGACGACGCCCTTTCGCGAAAAGCATCCAGGCGTCACCTTTTCGGTGCTGTCGCGGACCTCGATCGAGGTGCTGTCGCTGCTCGGCAATTTCGACATCGATGCCGGCATCACCTATCTCGACAACGAGCCGCTGGGGCGGGTGACCAGCGTGCCGCTCTATGACGAGCGCTACCAACTGATCACCGCGATGGGAAATCCCTATTCCGACCGCGACAAAGTGACATGGGCGGAGCTCTCAAGCCTGCCGCTGTGCCTGTTGACGCCGGACATGCAGAACCGCCGCATCATCGATCAGCATCTGGCTGAAGCCGGCGTGCAGGTGCGGCCGACGCTGGAATCCAATTCGATGATCGTGCTGTTTTCGCACATCCGCACCGGCAAATGGTCGTCGATCATGCCACTCAACCTGGCGGAAACATTCGGCTTTTCCGAGCCGATCCGGGCCATTCCGATCATCGAGCCAGACGCCAGCCACACGGTCGGCCTCGTGGCGACACCGCGCGAACCGCACACACCTTTGGTCTCGGCGCTGCTGGACGAGGCAATGGCGCTGGCGGACGATTTCCATGCCAACCGTTCCGCTAGACAGGGTTAGTCAAACGGGGCGATAGAAAATTTCTATCGTACAACGAAACCGCTTTATTGATTTCAGAGGTTTTCTCTGGTTTCTTAAGCACTTAGCGATAAAGCGGCACGCGCATGTCGTTGTTCCAAAACAGCTTGATGCTTTTGACCGATATGTGTGGGTCGCTACGATAGGGAGGGCGCTGCATGACAATGCAGCCTGCAAGTACCGAGATTACGTCGCGCACGGTCGCGATCATCCAGGAGATGAAGGGCCTCGAAGGCCCGTTGCTGCCGATCCTCCACGGCATCCAGGAAGAGTTCGGCCATGTGCCCAAGGATGCGCTGCCGGTCATCGCCGAGGCGCTGAACATTTCCAGGGCCGAGGTGCACGGCGTCGTCAGCTTCTATCACGATTACCGCAGCCATCCGGCAGGCCGCCATGTGCTGAAGCTCTGCCAGGCGGAATCCTGCCAGTCGATGGGTTCGGACGCCATCGCCGCCAAGCTGAAGCAGCTGCTGGGCATCGGCTTTCATGAAACGACCCGCGACGGTTCGGTGACGCTGGAGCCGGTTTATTGTCTCGGCCTGTGCGCCTGTTCGCCCGCCGCCATGCTGGATGGCGAGGTGATCGGGCGGCTCGATGACGAGAAGCTCGACGAGATCGTTGCAGAGGTGCGCTCATGATCCCGCGTATCTACATTCCCGGCGATTCCGGCGCACTGGCGCTGGGCGCCGAAAAAGTGGCCAGGGCGATCGCAAGTGAGCTTGCCGAGCGCGGCATCGAGGCCAAGATCGTCCGCAACGGTTCGCGCGGCGCCTATTTCCTCGAACCGATGGTCGAAGTTGCGACAGCCAACGGCCGCGTCGCCTACGGGCCGGTCAAGCCGTCCGACGTCAAAAGCCTGTTCGACAGCGGCTTCCTCACCGGCGGCCATCACAAACGCTGGTTGGGCGCGCCGGACAAGATCCCCTTCCTCGCCAAGCAGACGCGGCTGACCTTCGCGCGCTGCGGCGTCACGGATCCGCTGTCGCTGGAATCCTACAAAAAACATGGCGGGTTGAATGGACTGACGAACGCGCTGGCGCTGACGCCTGCCGCCATCGTGACCCAGGTGACCGAATCCGGCCTGCGCGGGCGCGGTGGCGCGGGCTTCCCGACCGGCATCAAATGGAAGACGGTGCTCGATACATCAGGCGACCGCAAATACATCGTCTGCAACGCCGATGAGGGCGATTCGGGCACCTTCGCCGACCGCATGATCATGGAAGGTGATCCCTTCGTACTGATCGAAGGCATGACGATCGCCGGTATAGCCA
>NZ_RZQL01000395.1 GCF_003997935.1 Mesorhizobium sp. M7A.F.Ca.US.006.01.1.1 | reverse complement strand
ACCAGAAACCGTCTTGCGCCTGTCTCGCCCAATCGCGGGTGTCCCGCCTGCACGGGTGATCGGCGATGAGCTCGAAGGACGACCCCTTCGGTCCGGCGGGCAAGACCGTCATTCGCGCAAATCCACGGCGCACGCAAAAACCGCCGCCGGTTCCGGAGCAATCCATCGCGGACACCTCCAGGATCGAGGATTCAACCGTGTTCGATCCTGGCGTCGTGCGGCCACCGGGCTGGGTATCAGGAACCGTCATCTATCAAGGCCCGGCCCTGGGTGCCCCAGCAGGTACCAGCTCTTCGGCCGCCGCATCAAAGCCGCCCATCGAGCAGCGCATGCTGCTCGGCGCCGCCGAGGTGGTCAGATACTGCGCGGCAAACACTATTCTCGCTGCGGCCGCTCCTTTGCTGATGCTGTTTGGGCAACTCAGGCTGATGCCTGTCGAAAGACAGGCGGAGCCACTGGCGCAACATGTCGCTGAGGCCATCGAAAAATTCGACCGGACGGTGGAGAAATCGGACGTTGCCGAAGAGGATGCGCGGATTGCGCGTTATGTTCTGTGCGAAACAGCCGACGATCTCATCGGCAACCTGCCTTGGCCTGGGAAAGACGACTGGTCGCAACGCAGCATGTCGTGGCAGTTCTTTCATACCCAGTCCTCCGGCACAGGCTTCTACGAAGCACTGAACAAGATCCTGGCCCATCCCGAGACACATTACGATCTGCTCGAACTGATGCATGTCTGTCTGTCGCTGGGGTTCGAGGGCCAGTATCGCGGCGTGAGGCGCGAAGACAACAATCTCGAGCGCGTTCGACGCGACGTCTACGAGACGCTTCGCTACTTCAGGACGCGTGCGGGTGAAGACATCTCGCCGCGCTGGCAGGGCTTGGCCGAGACGATGGCGCAGTCCTCGGCCCGCCTGCCGCTTTGGGTGGTTGCCGCGTCAGCGTCGGCGCTGCTGGCGGCAGCGTTCTTCGCATTGCGGGTCTTCATCTCCAATGAAGGCGACGCCGCCGCAGGTGAATTGCTGGCACTCAACCCATCAATACCCGTCGCTATCGAGCGCGCCAGCGTGGCGCCGCTGGTCGAGCCAGCCAAAGTCGCCCCACCGGCGGCCAACGCTCAGATCGATCGTATTCGTGCGGCGCTGGCCAAGGACGTCGAAGGCGGCGGACTGGCCATTGGCACCAAGGGCGACTTCATCGTCGTGGAAATCAACAATCTGCTGCTGTTCCAGTCCGGCAGGGCCGAGACGAAGCCGGAATTTCAGCCCATCGCCGCCGACATCGCCGCGGCTCTTGAGCACGAGCCTGGACCGATCCGGATCGTCGGCCACACGGATAATGTCAAACCGCGTCGGTCGAGCGCCTTCAAATCCAACTTCGACCTTTCGCTGGCCCGGGCCAAAGCCGTCGAAGCGCTGATGGCCGCGAAATTCAGCGATCCCTCGCGACTGACGGTGGACGGCAAGGGCGAGGACGAACCGATCGCCGAAAACGCGACGCCGGAAGGCCGCGCCAGGAACCGCCGTGTCGATGTGATGATCCCCAGGGAGGAGACATTGTGACGACCTGCTGGAAGCATCCATGACGCGTTGGCTGCTGCGGATATTCAGCATGACCGCGCTGATCGGCTTCGCGACGGCCATATGGTTTGCCGGCCCCTTGATCCGCTTTGCCGATAGCCGGCCGCTCGGGCCTGCCTGGCTGCGTGCAACGATCATCGGTGTAATCGTGGCGACGCTGGCGCTTGTTCACGGGCTGCGTTTCTGGCAGGGGAGGAAGGCGCAAAAAGCGCTCGAAACCGTCGTTGCGCACAATGATGACCGCGATGATGACGATGGGCGGCTGCTCGAAGCCCGCATGAATGAGGCCTTGGCGGCGCTCAAAGGGTCGAGCGGCAAGCGCAACTTCCTCTACGACGTCCCCTGGTACGTCGTCATAGGCCCGCCGGGTGCCGGCAAGACAACGGCACTGGTCAATTCGGGGCTGAATTTTCCGCTTGCCGGTTCAGGAGACGCCCAACCGGTGGCCGGCATTGGCGGAACACGTGCCTGCGACTGGTGGTTTACCGACCAGGCCGTGTTGATCGACACCGCAGGTCGCTACACGACGCAGGATTCCAATGCTGAGAGCGACAAGAAGAGCTGGCTCTCCTTCCTGTCACTGCTCAAGAAGCACCGCGCCCGGCAACCGATAAACGGCGTCATCCTGGCCATCAGCCTTGCCGATCTGATGAGCTTCGACGACCGGCAGCTAGATACCCACGTCGCCGAGATACGCAACCGGCTGAGGGAAATCCACGAGACGCTGAAAGTTCAGTTTCCAGTCTATCTGATTTTCACCAAGGCCGATCTTGTCTCCGGTTTCATGGACTACTTCGGCGGTTTCGACGAGTCACGAAGGCGCAAGGTGTGGGGCGCGACATTCCAGACCGCGGAGCGCGACAGGAACATGGCCGCTGGAGCCCCTGCCGAATTCGATGCGCTGGCAAAACGACTGGCCGACGAGATGGCCGACCGCCTCCAGGAAGAGACTGATCCCGTCACGCGCATCTCCATCTTCGGTTTTCCGGCACAGTTCGGCGCACTAAAGGGCCGAGTTACCAGCTTTGTCGCCGCTCTGTTCAATCCCGGACGCAGCCAGGTGAATGTCAGCCTGCGTGGATTGTATTTTTCGTCCGGCACGCAAGAGGGCACGCCTATCGATCAGGTGCTGGGCGCGATCGGCCGCAATTTCGGTGGCAATTCCCGCCCTCACCTTTCTGGAACCGGCAAAAGCTTCTTTTTGCATGATCTGCTGACGGACGTCATTTTTGCCGAATCGGGCTGGGTTTCGTATGACAAATCGGCTGCAAGGCGTGCGGCGATCGTCAGATTTGGTGGCATGGGTGCCATAACGCTGATCGCCGCCGCCGCACTGGGTACGCTCGCCCTGAGCTTTGCTTCCAACCGGTCGCTGATCGCCTCCACAACGCTGGCCATGGGCCAGTATCGCGAGACGGCGGCCCCGTTGCTCAAGGCCAGCACGGTCACCGATGTCGACCTTGAAAACGTCATCGGCCCGCTTGACCAGTTGCGCGATCTGCCGGCCGGGTATGAAACCGGTGACTTGCCGACACCGTTAGAGGAGACGTTCGGCCTCAGCCAGAGGGAGAGACTTCTTTCGGCATCCAAAACAGCCTATCGGCAGGCGCTGGAGCGACTGCTCCGATCGCGCCTGTTGATCCAGGCCGAGCGGACGATCCAGGCCAAGATGGCCGATCCCGTCGCCCTCTACGAACCGTTGAAAATCTATCTGATGCTTGGCGGCAAGGCACCGAAGGTCGATGACGCTTTGATCGTTTCGTGGATGAAGCGGGACTGGGAGCAGAACCGATATCCGGGCGAAAACAATCGCGAAGGACGCGAGCAGCTCCAAAAGCACCTGCGCGCCATGCTGGCATTGGACGACGCCTATGATCCGGTCTTCGAACTCAACCAGCCGCTTGTCGAAGCCGCTCAACGTTCACTCGGGCGTATGAGCCTTGCCGATCGCGCTTCGGCCTTGATCAAGTCGGCTATATACGCAGCGGTGCTGGACGATTTTTCACTGTCTCAGAAAGGCGGGCCGGAAGCGCAGCTGCTGTTCGAGCGCATCGATGGCGGCGATCTGTCAGGGCTTCGTATTCCCGGCATCTATACTCATTCCGGCTTCAACACCTTCTATCTCCGGCAACTGTCGCGCATTGCGCAGATGCTTGTCGACGAGCAGTGGGTTCTCGGGGGCGGCGGCGAACAAGGCGATATCAACCAGCAATTGCTCAAGCTCGGCCCCGAACTTCTTGATCGCTACGGCAAGGAGTTCGCGGCCGCGTGGAACGGCGTTCTCGGCCAGTTGAAATTCAAGGCGATGCTGACGGACAAGCCGCACTAC
>NZ_RZQL01000394.1 GCF_003997935.1 Mesorhizobium sp. M7A.F.Ca.US.006.01.1.1 | reverse complement strand
AGGCGGCACTGTTGTCGCATCCGGATGTCGCCGAATGCGCTGTCATCGGGGCCGAGGACGCCGAGCGCGGCCAGATCGTCGAGGCGCATGTCGTGCTGGTGCAAGGCGTGGCGCCCGACGCGTTGACCGCCAAGCGCCTGCAGGACCATGTCAAGGCGACGATCGCGCCCTACAAATACCCGCGATCGGTGAAATTCATCGCAGCGCTGCCCAAGACCCAGACCGGCAAGATCCAGCGCTTCCGGCTGCGCACGGAGAAAATCAATTGAGCGAGCCGTACGATCCGGCGTCCGAAGGCGCCCAAATGTCGTTCAAGGAGCGCATGTCCTACAGCGACTATCTGCACCTGGAGAAGGTGCTGGAGGCCCAGACGCCGCTGTCTTCTGCGCATGACGAGATGCTGTTCATCATCCAGCATCAGACCTCCGAGCTCTGGATGAAGCTCGCTCTGCACGAGATCGGCGCCGCGATCCGCTCCATCCGCGCCGATCGCCTCGAGCCGAGCTTCAAGATGCTGTCGCGCGTCGCCCGCATCTTCGAGCAGTTGAACAATGCCTGGGATGTGCTGCGGACAATGACGCCCAGCGAATACACCGAGTTCCGCGACGCGCTCGGCCAATCCTCGGGTTTCCAGTCCTGGCAGTATCGCGCCATCGAGTTCATGGCCGGCAACCGCAACCTCGCCATGCTCGGGCCCCACAAGCACCGGCCGGACCTGAGCGGCAAGCTGGAAGCGATCCTGGCCGAGCCGTCGCTCTACGACGAAGCGCTGCTGCTTCTGGCGCGCAACGGATTCGACATCGGTGCCGATGCCAGGCGCACGGACTGGCGTGAGACGCGAACCGAGAATGAAGAGGTGCTGGTCGCCTGGCAGACCATCTACCGCGATCCGCAGCGCTACTGGATGTTCTACGAACTGGCCGAGAAGCTGGTCGACTTCGAGGACTATTTCCGCCGCTGGCGCTTCAATCACGTCACCACGGTGGAGCGCATCATCGGCCTGAAACGCGGCACCGGCGGCACGTCGGGTGCTTCGTATCTAAAGAAAATGCTCGAGGTCGTGCTGTTTCCGGAGCTGTGGACGGTCCGCACCCGGCTCTGACATCATCGAAATGAGAACAGGCTCACCGAAGGGGCGCTCTGTGGCCGAAAACCTTTCGCGAACAACCGGGGACTGACCGACCATGAGTGGAATTCCTGATCTCGCCGCAGTCGAAGCCATGGATGCCACGGATCCGCTGCGTGCCATGCGCGACCGTTTCATTCTGCCGGAGGGGGTGATCTATCTCGACGGCAATTCACTGGGGGCAGCATCTCATGCCGTTTTCGGCGAGCTGCAGCAGGCGGCGACCCAGGAATGGGCCCAGGATCTCATCCGGGCCTGGAACACGGCCGGATGGTTCGAGATGCCGATCGAACTCGGCGACCAGCTCGGACGCCTGATAGGGGCCGCGGCCGGCCAGACCGTTGTCTGCGACACGACATCGACCAACATCTACAAGGTGTTGCATGCGGCGCTGGAGATGCGGCCCGGCCGGTCGGCCATCGTCGCCGAAGGTGACAGTTTTCCCACCGACCTGTACATCGCCGAAGGCGTGGCCTCGACCCGGGATGGTGTCCTGCTGCGCCTCGCGGGTGTCGACGCGCCGACCATCGAAGAGCTGATCGACGAAAACGTCGCGGTGGTGCTGGTCAACCACGTCAATTACAAATCGGGTGAACTTCGCGACATGGCGGCGCTGACGCGCAAAGCTCATGCGGCCGGAGCGCTGATCGTCTGGGATCTTTGCCACACCGCCGGCGCCCTGCCCGTCGAGCTCGATCACGCAAATGCCGATTTCGCCATCGGCTGCACCTACAAGTACCTCAACGGCGGTCCGGGCGCGCCGGCCTTCATCTATGCAGCACAGCGCCACCACGGCGATATCAGCCAGCCGCTTAGCGGCTGGTGGGGTCATGCTCGGCCCTTTGCCTTCGAACGGGGTTATGTTGCCGGCACCGGCATCCGCCGTTTTCTGTGCGGCACGCAACCGGTCCTGTCGATGCGGGCGCTCAAAGGCGCGCTTGCCATCTGGAGCGACGTCGACATGGCGGCATTGCGGAAGAAGAGCGTCGCACTGACAGAACTGTTCATCCAACTCGTCGAAGCCAAGTGCGGCGCCTACGGTCTCACGCTGGAGACCACCCGCGATACGACCAGGCGTGGCAGCCAGGTGTCGTTCCTTCACGATCACGGCTATCAAATCATGCGGGCGCTGATCGAGCGCGGCGTCATCGGTGATTTTCGCGCGCCATCGACCATCCGCTTCGGCTTTACGCCGCTCTATGTCGGCTACAAGGACGTGTGGCTGGCGGTTGAGGTGCTGGAAGACATTCTGCGTACGGGTGCATGGAAGGACCAGCGCTTCGCCGTCAAGGAAGCCGTTACCTGACGTTACGATACCTGCGATCCACCGCCGCCGCCCTGACTGCCTGGCAGATGACGGAGGGCTGAATTTCCAGCCACAAATGCCAACAGAGGTTGGCGTTTTGGCTCCGTTTCGTTCACGGCAAACGAACGTCAAGAAGATTGATATCGTCCCTTGTGGAGGTCGATAGACTGGTAATGCCAAGCCTTGGGCCGAGATGAGCCACAGGTCATTAACCATAATAATTTCAATGTGAGCAGGCGCATCGCCGCGCTCGACGCCTGTCGATCGCGACCCGCTGGCAGCGTCAATTAATTTCGGCCGCCTTAACAAATTCATTAAACTTTAAACGGTTGCAGAACACAACTGGAACAGATAGGGTTTGTTCTGGGTTTGTTTTTCGATTCTGGTTTCAGGTAATCTGGGGGCCGCCATGCTGACACGCAAGCAACATGAACTGCTGATGTTCATCCATGAACGCCTGAAGGAGAGCGGCATTCCGCCATCCTTCGACGAGATGAAGGAGGCGCTCGACCTTGCCTCCAAATCCGGAATCCATCGGCTGATCACGGCCCTTGAGGAGCGCGGCTTCATTCGCCGGCTGCCCAACCGGGCACGCGCGCTGGAAGTGCTGCGGCTGCCGGACTCGATCGCGCCCGGCCTCAACGCGGCAAAGAAGTTCTCGCCAAGCGTTATCCAGGGCAGTCTCGGTCAGGGTGGTGCTCTTGGCCGGCAGATCAAGCCGGCGCCCTCGCGGATGCCCTCGCCCGGCAATGACGACGATGCGGTCTCCGCCGTGTCGATACCGGTGATGGGCCGCATCGCCGCCGGCGTGCCGATCGATGCCATCCAGCATCAGACGCATTCGATCTCCGTGCCGCCGGACATGATCATGGGCGGCGCGCACTATGCGCTGGAGGTCAAGGGTGACTCGATGATCGACGCCGGCATCTTCGACGGTGACACCGTCATCATCCGCAACGCCGACACCGCCCAGCCTGGCGAGATCATCGTGGCGCTGGTCGATGAAGAGGAAGCGACGCTGAAGCGGTTCCGCCGCAAGGGCGCCTCGATTGCTCTCGAAGCAGCCAATCCAGCCTATGAAACCCGTATTTTCGGGCCGGACAGGGTCAAGGTGCAAGGCAAGCTCGTTGGCCTGATCCGCCGCTACTGAGGCGGCTGTGGGTTGACCACGGGCTTCTCGGGTTTCTTGAAGGGTGCCAGCCCTCTCGCCTCGCGCGAGTATTTGCGTTGCGTGTGCCAGGGCCGATATGGGCTGTCCACCGCGAAGCTGATCGTCGCCGGCGTGGTCGCCGATTGGCGATCGAAGAAGACCGCGGCACTGCCTTTGCGAGCCAGTTGCCGCTTGGTGATGACGAGAACCAGCGGATCGTGACAAGCGTCATAGGCGGTCGCGTCATTGACGACGATGAGCTCGGCGAAGCCACAGGCTTTCCACGTATCCTTGCGATCCTCGACGTAAGCAATGATCGCACCGGACGTATGCC
>NZ_RZQL01000393.1 GCF_003997935.1 Mesorhizobium sp. M7A.F.Ca.US.006.01.1.1 | reverse complement strand
CCAAGGAGGTGCCTCCTGAGGCGACCCCCTCTGTCGACTTCGTCGACATCTCCCCCTCGAGGGGGGAGATTGGCGCATAGCTTTCATCGTCGGCATAAATCCACGCCACGGCAGCGCCGACCGCAATATCGACACCCTCCTTGCCGGTGACGTCGCGCAGGACGCCGCTGGCCGGCGCATCGATTTCCATCGCCGCCTTGTCGGTCTCGATCTCGAACAGCACATCGCCCTTCTTGACGTGCGCGCCCTCCTCGGCAAACCAGCGCGAGATCTGTCCGGTCGCCATATCCATGTCGACCTTGGGAAGAATGACTTCGGTCGGCATGGGTCAGCGGACCCCTTTCACGAGGTCGCGCGCGGCGGTGATGATGTCGGGAATTTGCGGCACCGTCGCCTTCTCGAGTTCCGGATTGTAGGGGATCGGCGTTTCGGCGCCGCCCAGCCGCACGATCGGCGCGTCGAGATAGTCGAACGCTTCGCTCTCGGCGATCATGGCGCTGACCTCGGCGCCGATGCCCAGCGTCTTGACCGCTTCGTAGACACACATCAGCCGCGACGTCTTCTTGACGCTGTCGATGATGGTCCGCTTGTCCATCGGCCGGATGGTCCGGAGATCGACGACTTCGACGTCGATGCCTTCGCTCTCCAGCACGGCTGCCGCGTCGAGCGCCTTCTGCACCATGATCGAGGTGGCGACGATGGTGAGATCCCGGCCCTCGCGGCGGATATCGGCCTTGCCGATCGGCACGGTGTAATAGCCTTCGGGCACCGGTCCCTTCATCTTGTAGAGCAGCTTGTGCTCGAAGATCATCACCGGATCGGGATCGGCGACCGCCGCCAACAGCATGCCCTTGGCATCATAGGGGGTCGCCGGCTGGATGACTTTCAGACCCGGCACATGGCCGAGCCAGGCCTCGAGGCTCTGGCTGTGCTGAGCCGCCGCCCCGGTGCCGGAACCGGCGGGAAAGCGCATCACCACGGGAACCGAAACCTCGCCGCCCAGCATGAAGCGCATCTTGGCCGCCTGGTTGACGATCTGCTCCATGGCGAGCGTGGCGAAATCGGAAAACTGGAACTCGAAGATCGGCCGCATGCCGGTGAGGGCAGCCCCCACCGCGACGCCCGCGCCGCCCAGTTCCGAAATCGGCGTATCGATGACGCGGTCAGCGCCGTAACGCTCGACCAGGTCGCCGGTGACCTGGAAGGCGCCGCCGTAGACACCGATATCCTCGCCCATCAGGAAAACGCGTTCGTCCATGTCCATGGCGATCGCCATGGCTTCCTGGATCGCCTGGGCGTAGCTCAGTTCACGCACCATCGCGTCCATCACGCCTGCTCCGTATACACGTAATTTCCGGTCTCGCTGATATCGGGCGACGGGCTCGCCTTGGCGAACTCGATGCCCTCCGCGATCTCTTGCGCCACGGCATCGCGAATGGCCTCGATGCCCTTGTCGTCGATGAAGCCGAATTCCCTGAGCTCGCTTTCGAACAGGGTGATCGGATCGCGGTTCGACATCCAATCCTCGATCTCTTCCTTGGTGCGATAGCGGTTGCGGTCGCTCTTGGAATGGCCGCGATGGCGGTAGGTCTTGGACTCGATCAGCGTCGGCCCCTCGCCGGCGCGGGCTCGAGCGATAGCCTGATGAGACGCCTCGGCGACCTCGGAGAAGATGTTGCCGTTGACGATGACGCCCGGCATCGAATAGGCGGCGGCGCGCTCGGCGATGTTCTTGACCGCGGTCGAGCGGGCTGTCGATGTCGACATGCCGTAGCCATTGTTTTCGCAGACGAAAATGACAGGCAGCTTCCAGACCGCCGCCATGTTGAGCGCCTCGTGGAAAGCGCCTTCATTGTTGGCGCCGTCGCCGAAGAACGAAACCACGACCTTTCCGGTCTTCATCATCTTGGAGGACAATGCCGCCCCGACGGCGATCGGAATACCGCCACCGACGATGCCATTGGCGCCGAGATTGCCCTTGCCGACATCGGCGATGTGCATCGAGCCGCCACGGCCCTTGCAATAGCCTGTGGTCTTGCCGAAGAACTCGGCGAACATGCGCTTGACCTCGGCACCCTTGGCAATGCAGTGGCCATGGCCGCGATGCGTCGAGGTGATCTGGTCATCCTCGGCAAGCGGCATGCAGATGCCCATGGCGCTGGCTTCCTGGCCGATCGACAAATGCATGGTGCCGTGGATGAGGCCGCGCGTGTAGCACTCTTCCGCGCCTTCTTCGAAGCGGCGGATCAGGTACATCTTGTGGAGCACCTGCTTGAGCTGCTCGGCGCTGTACTGGCGGTAGACGAAGGGCAGATTGGCGCGACTGTCAGTGACGGCTTTGCTGGCTGTGGCCATGATCACGCTCCCACGGTCCCATAGACGAGCTTGTCCTGGCGGGCGCGCAGTTCGGCGATCTTGGAGCCCGCCGCGGGCGCTGCATTCTCATAGGTTATGAGCTCGCCCTTCTTGATCGGCGCGGTGACCGAGCCGCCCTGCAGCAGGCCGCAGGGAATGGCCTTGGCGGCGCGCGCCTCAGGCGTCGTCATGATCCAGGCACGGTAGCAATATTCACCGATCGCATCGAGCTTCTCGCCGGGCTTCATGTCCTTCTTGGCCACGGCGGCGACTTCAGCCACCGGCTTTGCCAGCGGCACCATGTCGGCCTTGCCGTAGAGCACGACGCGGGCGCAGGTCAGCGGCACCTCCAGTGAGGTCAGATGATAGGGACGGTGGAAAGTGAAGTACGGGCCTTTCCCCATCTTCAGATCTTCCATGCGCTCAGAGATGCGCGGATGCGACATGTCGGCGACGACGAAGACGCCGGGCGCGACACCCTTGCCGATCGAATAGTCGACGACGCCGACCTTCGACAGCACGCCGCCATCCTTCTGCGGCACCAGCACCTTGGACAGTTCGCCGAGCGTCGCCGCCGGGCCATGCATGCCGGCCTTGTCTGGAACCAGGCCGGTGGCATTGGCGATTGCCGCCATCTCGACCATGGTCTTCGAGCCGTCGACGAATTCGACCAGCATCCGCACATTCATGTGCCGGCGCTTGGCTTCCTCCTCATAGTCTGGGGGAATGGCGTCGATGTTGAGCGGATTGTTCTTGCCCTTGCCGGCGGCAACGATCGGGTGCCCCATGGCCGAGACGAACTCGATCAGCTCCATGCAGGAGGACGGCTCATCGCCGGCGCCCAGCGAATAGGTGACACCGAGCCGGTCGGCCTCGCTCTTCAGATAGGCACCGATGGTGACGTCGGCCTCGACATTCATCATCACCAGATGCTTGCCATGTTCCATGGCGCGCAGCCCGATCTCGGCGCCGACGGCGGGAACCCCGGTGGCGTCGATGACGACGTCGATCAGATCATTGTTGATGACAAGGTCGGCGTCGTTGGTGACCGCGATCTTGCCGGCCTCCATCGCCGCTGTCATCGCTGACGCGTTCGAGACTTCGCGCGCGTGCCCGGTTTCCTGGAAGGCGATATCGACGGCCTTGCTGGCGGCAGGCAGGTTCAGTTCGGAAATGGCGCCGATCTCGATGCCCGACATATGGGCGACACGAGTGACGATGTCGGTTCCCATCTCGCCCGAGCCGATCAGGCCGATGCGGATAGGCTTGCCCGACTTGGCGCGTTCCTCGAGATCGCGGGCAAGGCCCGTCAACGAAACATTGGAAGCCATACCGCTCGTTCCTCCCATAATGCAGGCTTGTTCGATTGCCTGACGGGTATTGAACATCTGTATTTCTGTCAAGACTAATGTCCAGATTCTCGTGCTTAAAACCACTTTCCCGACAGCCCGAACCCTGGACGAAAACGAAGCCGGGAACCGCACGGCGCGCAAAGACAGCTTCGCTCGCAGGCGCGCTGGAACAGCGCCCGCGCTGCACGCTTTTTGGGACTACGGCCGGCTGTGAAATAAAAATACCATAATATTAAACTGTAAAATTTATCTTTCATAGCG
>NZ_RZQL01000392.1 GCF_003997935.1 Mesorhizobium sp. M7A.F.Ca.US.006.01.1.1 | reverse complement strand
GTGACCAGGAACGAGAAGGGATAGGTGAAGGCGCCCCAAGTCAGAATGTCGGCCAGCGAGAGGCCGCCGATCTGGCCCTGCATCGGGAACTGCACGAGAATGTTCGATGCCACGACGACAAGCGCCATGGCGGCCACGAATGGCAAATACCGCGAGAAGGAAGTCATTTTTTTATCCTGGGTAATGGAACCAGCCAAGCATCATGCCCATGCGGGCGATGCTTGCCTTCGTATGTGGGCACCGGATTGCCAAAACCTTGCGGCTTCGATCCGATGCTCAGGCCAACAAGATGTTGGCCAGAGGCCAGCAAGAGGTTGGCCAGGGCGGTCGTCCCCCGCCTTTGAACTGTTTTAAGCGGCAGCCTGTTCGGCGGTCTTCTTGGCGATCTGCTTCTTCAGCAAACGGGCGCGCTGCGACAATTCCTTGACGTCTGCCTTGGCCAGGAAGGCGTCGAGGCCGCCGCGATGTTCGACCGAACGCAGCGCGTTGGCCGAAATGCGCAGGCGCACGTTCTGGTTCAGCGCTTCCGAAATCAGCGTCACATTGACGAGGTTCGGCAGAAAGCGACGCTTGGTCTTGTTGTTGGCGTGGCTCACATTGTTGCCGGACATGACTGCCTTGGCAGTGAGTTCGCAGGTGCGGGACATTGTTCTAACCTTCAGTTCTCGGGGTCTGCCAAACACTCAAGCCCACGCCGGGTGGCGCGCGGTTCTGGTCAGGCGGCCTTATGGAAAAAGTTGGCGTTCCATAGTTGCATTTCGCCGAGGCGTCAAGCTCCGGCTTGCCCACGGACGCGCCCGGCATTTCATATTAAGGCCGGAATTCATCCTATAAGCGGTCTGATAGGGACATGCCAGACCGGAGTTGCCCGCCTCCGGCCGAAAATCAAGGACCGATCCCGCCATGCTTCGTTCGTCACATGCCCTTGCCGCCATGCTTGCCATAGCCTTGCCGTCCGCCGCGTCTGCTGCCTCGCCGCAGTCGTTCAAGGGCGAATACACGGTGTCGTTCCTTGGTCTTTCGATAGCGAGATCAACGTTTTCCAGCAGCTATGAGAACGGCGCCTACGCGATCCAAGGCAGTGTCACCGCGGCCGGTCTCGCCAAGCTGTTCGACGACACGCGCGGCACGATCTCATCCAAAGGCACGATTGCGGGCAAGAAGATGGTGCCGCAGGCATTCCGCGCCGATTACACCTCCGGCAAGAAGGCATCGGTGGTCGATATCCGCTTTGCCAATGGCAGGGTCACCTCGACGCAGGTCGTCCCGGCACCGGGCAAACGCGACCCCAAGAACTGGGTACCGCTCGGTGCCGGCGACCTGGCATCGGTGCTCGATCCCATGGCCGCCACCGTCATTCATGCCGACAGTCTCGACCAGGTCTGCGGCCGCACGGTGAAGTTCTATGACGGCGAGATGCGTGCCGACCTGACGCTGACCTACGCGTCGAAAGGCACGATCTCGGTGCCGGGCTACAAGGGCGACACCGTCACCTGCCAGATGGGCTTCGAGCCGGTGGCGGGCTATCGCAAGGGCCGCAAGGCGCTCAACTATCTCAAGAACAAAAGCCGCATGATGGTGACGTTTGCACCGCTCGGCCAAACCGGCGTATATGCGCCGATCCATGCCACGGTGGGCACGCAGATCGGCACCTTGACCATCAGCGCCGGGCGTTTCGAAGCGGTACAATAGCCGGGCGCAGAATTGGCGCGCCACTGGAGACAGAATGGGGCGCGCAACACTGATCGGCTTTTCGGCGGTCGCCATGTGGGCGCTGCTCGCACTGCTCACCGATGCGTCGGGCCAGGTGCCGCCGTTCCTCTTGTCGGCGATCACCTTCTCGATCGGCACCGGCGTCGGGCTCGTCGCGCGGCTGTTCATGCCGGCACCCGACAAGAGCCAGAAGACACCGCCGCAGGTGTGGCTGATCGGCATTGCCGGCCTGTTCGGCTACCACTTCTTCTACTTCACCGCGCTGCGCAATGCACCGGCGGTGGAGGCGAGCCTGATCGCCTATCTGTGGCCTTTGCTGATCGTGCTCGGCTCGGCGCTGATGCCGGGCGAAAAACTTGCGTGGAGCCATGTCGTCGGCGCGCTGCTCGGCCTTGCCGGCACCGTGCTGATCGTCACCAAGGGTGGCGGGCTGGCCTTCGACGCCCGCTATGCCTTCGGCTATGCCATGGCCGCCGTCTGCGCCGTGCTGTGGTCGTCCTATTCGTTGTTGTCACGGCGCTTCCCGTCGGTGCCGACCAGCATCGTCACCTGGTTCTGCGCGGCGACCGCGGTGCTGTCGCTCGCCTGCCACCTGGCGCTGGAACAGACGGTTCTGCCTGACGGCGCCGGCCAGTGGCTGGCCGTGCTCGGCCTTGGCCTGATGCCCGTAGGTGCTGCCTTCTATGCCTGGGACATCGGCGTCAAGCGCGGCAACATCCAGGTGCTGGGTGCTGCAAGCTACGCCGCACCGCTGTTGTCGACGCTGGTGCTGATCGCGGCCGGCGTCGCCGAGCCGTCGTTGCGCATCCTCGCCGCCTGCGTGCTCATCACCGGCGGCGCGGTGCTCGCCGCAAAATCCCTGTTCCTGCGCAAGCCTGCATCCGAAGGCGGAGCCAGGGCATCCGAAGGCGGAGCCCAGGCATGACGATGCCGTTTACGGGCGGCATCGACGCCAATGCGAATGCGACGCTGATCTTTTCGCTGGCGGCGGCGGTGATCTACGCCTTCACGCTTGGCATGCCGCCGACGCTTGCCCGCTCGGCGGCAAAGACGCTTGCCGTGGCGATGCTTGCCGTGCTGGCCGGGCTGCAGGGCGGCCCGCTGCTGCTGGTCGCCGCGCTCGCACTCAGCGCCGTTGGCGACGCATTCCTGTCGCGCGACGGCGAAAAGGCCTTTCTCGGCGGGCTGGCAAGTTTTCTTGTCGCCCACATCGTCTATGTCGCGCTGTTCCTGCGCAGCGGTGGCGGGTTGGGAGTGCTTGGCACCGAATCGTGGCGCGGAGCGATCACGCTTGCCATGGCGGTGTTTGCGATCGTCATGCTGGCGGCGCTCTGGCGTCGCGTCGGTCCCGGCCTGCGTATTCCGATCACCGTCTATGTCGCTGCGATCCTGGTCATGGGTATCTCGGCGCTGACGACAAGCAATATCTGGGTGATCGGCGGCGCCGTGCTGTTCATGGCGTCGGACGGGTTGCTCGCCACGGAGAAATTCCTTGTGGCCGCCATCTCGCCACACCGCGCATGGATGCGCTTCGCCGTCTGGGCGCTGTACTACGCCGCCCAACTGGGGATCACGCTTGGGTTCTTGCTAAATTAGGCTTCTTGCCAAGTTAGGACTGTCCAGGCTGCCAGCCAGGTGCCGCCAGCTCAAAGGCGGCAAACTCGAAGCCCGGCGCGACTGTGCAGCCGACCAGCGTCCATTCGCCCAGGCTGCGCGCCGATTGCCACCATCCCGCCGGCACGACGATCTGCGGCCGCTCACCGGCTGCGAGATCGATGCCGAGCACCTGCTCCACAACGGTACTGCCATCCTCCCACATCGCCAGTGCCAGCGGGGCGCCGGCATGGAAATGCCAGACCTCGGCGGCGTCCTTGACCCGGTGCCAGGCCGAAACTTGATGCTCCTCAAGCAGGAAATAAATGGCGGTCGAATGGTCGCGCGCGCCGCCGGTGCCATCGCGAAAGGTCTCGGCATACCAGCCGCCTTCCGGATGCGGCTTCAGCCCGAGCGTCGCGATGATTTCGGCGGAGCTGGTCATGACATCGACGATACCACGGGCTCTAGAAGTTGTCCTTGCGCTTGCGGATTTCGGCAAAGACCTCGGCGTCGGAAACCTTCTCCAGCCCAAGATGCTTGCGGATCGCCGGATCGTGCCAGCGCAGGAAGGGATTGGTCGACAGTTCCTCGCCGATCGTCGTCGGCAGCGTCGCCTTGCCGTCGGCGCGCAGCTTTTCGATCCTGGCGACGCGTTCCTTCAATGCCGAATTGGACGGGTCGACGGTCAGCGCGAAACGGGCGTTGGAGAGTGTGTAT
>NZ_RZQL01000391.1 GCF_003997935.1 Mesorhizobium sp. M7A.F.Ca.US.006.01.1.1 | reverse complement strand
GTCATAGATCGTCGTGTCGAGGATCTTGGGCGCAAAGCCGGCGCCGATGCCCTGGATCTTGTGCGGGCCGGGCTGGCCGCCCGACAGAACCGGCGAGGAGTCCGGCTCGACGGCGACGACATGCACCGAGGGCTTGCGCTTCTTCAGCACCTGGCCGACGCCGGTGATGGTGCCGCCGGTGCCGATGCCGGCGACGAGGATATCGACCTCGCCATGCGTATCGTTCCAGATTTCCTCGGCCGTCGTCGTGCGGTGGATTTCCGGATTGGCCGGATTTTCGAACTGCTGCGGGATGATCGCATTGGGGATTGTCGCTGCCAGCTCGTCGGCCTTGGCGATGGCGCCCTTCATGCCTTTCGGACCCTCGGTCAGCACCAGCTCGGCGCCGAGCAGCGCCAGCATTTTCCGGCGTTCGATCGACATCGTTTCCGGCATCGTCAGGATCAGCTTGTAGCCCTTGGCGGCGGCCGCGAAGGCAAGCGCAATGCCGGTGTTGCCCGACGTCGGTTCGATCAGCGTGGTCTTGCCGGGAGAAATCTTGCCTGACGCCTCCAGCGCCTCGATCATCGCCACGCCGATGCGGTCCTTGACCGAGGCGATCGGATTGAAGAATTCGAGCTTGGCGATGAGATTGGCGACGATGCCCTTTTCCCTGGCGAATTTGTCGAGCCGCACCAGCGGCGTGTCGCCGATCGTGTCGGTGATGGAATCGTAGACGCGGCCGCGACCAGGCACGCGGGCTGATGTGACGGGCTTGTTCATTGGTTTCGCTCCCAGAATTTCAGGCAAGTGGAGAATTCAGGCAAATGCAGCCTGCAGGATAGGACCTTCGACCGCGCAACATAAGCTGTCGGCCGAAAATATCCGAGTGGGACCTGTGTCGAAAACATCCCCGTCCCGGAAAAGCATTTCCCGCAAAGGCCGGTTTGCGAAATGCTTTGGCTGAAAGCCTCTATTGGCGGGCGGCAATCGCCGCGGCAGCACCGACCATGAAGCCGGCGGCCGTGCGGTTCAGCGCCTTGAGGGCGCGCGGCGATTTCAGGAACCAGCGCGCCTTGGCCGCCAGCGCCAGATACGGCACCAGCACCACCAGAAGCACGACGACCGCCAGCGCGAGGAGAATGCCGTAATCGGCCAGCGTGATGGTTTTCAGATCGACGATGGTCGGCGTGATCGCGAGATAGAAGATCATCGTCTTCGGATTGCCGAGGGTAACGGTCAGGCCGGCGCCGAAGCTCGACAACAGCCCGCTTTTGCCTTTCCGGGCCTCGACGGTCTCGGGCGTAATGCCGTTGTTCCAGAAGCGCCAGCCGAGGAAGGCGAGATAGGCGACGCCAAGCCATTTGATGGCCAGGAAAACCATGCCGAAGGATTGTGCGACGAAAGCGAGGCCGAGCACCACGGCGGTCAGATAGGTGATGTCGCCAACCATCAGACCAAAGGACATCGCCAGCGACGAGCGGAAGCCGGAGCCGAGCGCACGCGCGACAAGCGCGGTGATGCCGGGACCAGGAATCGCGGCGGCGATGCCGAGGGCGGCACTGTAGGCGAGGAAACCGGTAAGGGTCATGGCATTCGTCTCACGATCAGAATGCATTGTCACATGGAGCGGACCAGAATTGAATTCCCGTGGGTCGGATTCTATTGCACCAGATATCGGGGGCCTCGCCTTACGAAGCCCCCTCATCCGGCCGCTTCGCGGCCACCTTCTCCCCGAGGGGAGAAGAGACGGGCGCCAGCGCCTGCTGACTCCTCTCCCCTCGGGGAGAGGTCGGATTGCCCGAACTGCATTTGCAATTCGGTTTCGGCAATCCGGGTGAGGGGGCTTGTGCCGCCCGAGCAGATCAGGAACGACCGTCGCCATGGGTGACACGCCAGATGGTGCCGTTGCCGTCCTCGGTGACGATCAGCGCGCCATCCATGGTCACCGCCACACCGACCGGCCGGCCCCAGACCTCGCCGTTGGAGACGAAGCCGGTGATGAAATCCTCATATTCGCCGGTTGGCTTGCCGTCCTTGAACAGCAATCGCACCACCTTGTAGCCGGTCCTGTTGCCGCGGTTCCATGAACCGTGCAGAGCGACGAAAGCATCGCCCTTGTATTCAGCCGGAAAGCTCTTGCCCTCGTAGAAGGCGATGTTGAGCGGCGCGGAATGCGCCTGCATCAGCACATCGGGAACGGTCGTTTTGCCGGCAAGATCGGGGCGCTCATCCTTGTGGCGCGGATCCTCATTGTCGCCGATATAGTACCAGGGCCAGCCATAGAAGGCGCCCTCCTTGACCGCGGTCGCGTATTCGGGCGGCACATCGTCGCCAAGCGCATCGCGTTCGTTGACGACGCACCACAGCGCGCCGGTCGCCGGCTGCACGGTCATACCCGAGCAGTTGCGCAGGCCGGTGGCAAAGATGCGGCCGTTCTTGCCATCGGGATCGAAGGCCAGCACGTCGGCGCGGCCATCTTCGGGTCCCCAGGCTGCACCCAGCGGCTGCGATTTCGCCCAGGCATCGAGTCCGCCTTTCGGCTCCCGGCCCATGTCCTCGGCGACATTCGATCCCGAGCCGACCGACAGATAAAGCGTCTTGCCGTCCGGCGAGAAGGCGATATCGCGGGTCCAGTGATGATTGGCCGGGATGTTGCCAACGATGGTTTCCGGATCTCCGGCTGCCTTCAGGTCGCCATTACGGTAGGCAAAGCGCACGATGCTATCGCTGTTGGCGACATAGACCCATTGCGGGTCTGCGCCCGGCGGATAGAAGGCAATGCCATAGGGCCGGTTGAGATTGCCGGCAAAGATGCGGTCCTGTGCCGGCTTCGCCCTGCCTTCGGCGAGGCGATAGATGCGGACCTGGTTGGCTTTGCTGTCGGCGACGAACAGGTCGCCATTCGGCGCGATGCGCACGACGCGTGGATTGTCGATGCCCGATGCAACCAGCTCGGCCGAGAACCCCGGCGGCAGTTGCAGCTTCGCGTCTGCCGGCATGTCCGCAACGCTGGCGCTGTTCGAAGTCGACCGGGTGGCATTGGGCTTAGGCAGATCGTCCGGTCTGATCAGGCGGCGCGTGCCCGGCTTGTCCGCTCGCCAGTCGCCGAAGGCGGCCGCGCCTTTGAGCACCGGCTCGTCCGCCTGCTGGGCGAATGAAGCGGTCGAGAGAAACAGTGCGGCGGAAAGTGCGGGGCCGGCAAAACGCATCATTCGGTCCTCCAATGTTCGGGCGTGAAAACAGGAACGAGCGGTTCCGTCGATCGTTCCACGGCACACGATGAGGTGAAGGAAGCTCCCGGTTTCCCGGTTCAGGTCCCGGCGGCGTAGAAATCGTCGTCGAGGCGTTTTTCCAACTCGACGAGGTCAGCCGGCAGCGGCAAGCCCATGGCGCGCATTTCCCGCAGTTTTTCGCGCAGCTGCTCCTGGATCTCGTGCTGGTCCTCCGGCTGGTTGACCATCCCCTCGAGCAGCAGGCTGATCCGGGCCTTGAATTCTTCGAGCGCCATCATCGTCTCCTCGGTTGGATCAGCTCAGCGCAGCATGCGCGATATCAGCTGCGCCGTATAGTCGACCATTGGGACGATGCGCGCGTAATTCAGCCGGGTCGGGCCGATGACGCCGAGCGCGCCGACGACGCGGGCATCCTTGTCGCGATAGGGTGCGACGACCAGCGATGAGCCCGACAGCGAAAACAGCTTGTTTTCCGAGCCGATGAAGATGCGCACCCCCGAGCCTTCCTCGGCGAGGTCCAGCAGCTGGATAAGCCCGTCCTGCGTCTCCATGTCCTCGAACAGATGCCGCAGCAGTTCGATGTCGGCCTGGGCGGTGACGTTTTCGAGCAGATTGGCCCGCCCGCGCACGATGAGCCGTGCCGGCAGGCCGCTGTCGGCGCCGGCCCACACCGCCAGCCCCTTCTCGACCAGGTCCTGCGACAGCGTGTCGAGCGCGGCCCTGGTTTCTTCCTTGATGCGGGCGATTTCGATCCGCGCCTCGGCTAGCGTGCGGCCGCGGATATGGGCGTTGAGGAAATTCGAGGCCTCGTGCAGTTGCGAG
>NZ_RZQL01000038.1 GCF_003997935.1 Mesorhizobium sp. M7A.F.Ca.US.006.01.1.1 | reverse complement strand
GCACTTGGCGAGGCCTTCCTTGGTGTCGATGGACTTCACGCCGGTGGCCGGCTTGTCGGTCACCAAATTGACGCCGGTGTCGAAGAAGTTCTTGCCTTCGGTCGGCTTCGGCTTGGTTCCGTCCTTGGCAAAAGCGGCGATCGCCTCGATACCGAGTGCTGCCATCTGCAGCGGATATTGCTGCGATGTCGCGCCAATCACGCCTTCGGTAACCGATTTCACGCCGGGGCAGCCACCGTCGACCGAAACGATCAGCACCTGCTTTTCAAGGCCAACGGCCTTGAGCGCCTGGTAGGCACCGACAGCGGCCGGCTCGTTGATGGTGTGGATGACGGTGATGCCGGAGTCCTTCTGAAGCAGGTTCTCCATCGCCTTGCGGCCGCCCTCTTCGTTACCGTTGGTGACGTCGTGGCCGACGATGCGTGCATCGTCCTCATCGCCGATCTTGTTGGGATCCTTCACATCGATACCGTAGCCCATCATGAAGCCCTGGTCGCGCAGCACGTCGACGGTCGGCTGCGAAGGGGTCAGGTCAAGGAAGCCGATCTTGGCGTCCTTCGCCTTGTCGCCAAGCGTGGCGGCGGCCCAGGCGCCAATCAGCTTGCCGGCTTCGAGATTGTCCGTCGCAAAGGTCGCGTCGGCGGCGTCGATCGGATCGAGCGGCGTGTCGAGCGCGATCACCAGCAGGCCGGCATCACGCGCCTTCTTCACGGTCGGCACGATGCCCTTGGTGTCGGATGCCGTGATCAAAATACCTTTGGCGCCGTCAGCGATGCAGCTTTCGATCGCCGCGACCTGGCTCTCGCTGTCGCCGTCGATCTTGCCGGCGTAGGTCTTGAGGTCGACGCCGAGTTCCTTGGCCTTCGCGGTGGCGCCTTCCTTCATCTTGACGAAGAAGGGATTGGTGTCGGTCTTGGTGATCAGGCAGGCACCGACACCGGCCGCGGATGCGGACGACGCAAACGCTACCAGCCCCAGAGCCGCGGCGGCAAACACGGTCGATTTCAACAGTTTTGTATTGGTCACGATTTCCTCCCAGTGGAACCATTCCGGATGCCGGCCAACCGGCACCTGCAGCGCGTCCAACGAAATTCTCCCAGCGTGGACGCTGCCTCAACAGACACCAGCAAGAAGCCTCTGTCAATAATTAAATCACTCTTATTTATTATTGACAGCCTTGCTTCGTTCACCCATTCTGGCCCAAAAGCATTGAGGGGAAACGACGGGAGGAACAGGGTGGAAACGGCCATTGCGAGGCACGGTTCGCCCGAGGTGAATGACAGTCTCATTCACCGCGGCACCAACCAGAGCGGCATGCGCGACCACAATGAGCGGTTGGTGCTGTCGCTGGTGCGCCAGCACGGCAGCCTGGCAAAATCCGACATCGCCCGCATGACCGGACTTTCGGCGCAGACGGTTTCGGTCATCATGCGCGAGCTGGAGGAAGAAAGCCTCCTGCTGCGCCAGGCGCCGTTGCGCGGCAAGATCGGCCAGCCTTCCATCCCGATGGCGCTCAATCCCGAAGGCGCTTTCTTCATCGGCCTGAAGATCGGCCGCCGCAGCGCTGAACTGGTGTTGATCGATTTCCTTGGCAATGTCCGTTCGATGCTGCAGCATTCCTATCGCTACCCGGCGCCGCGCGAGACGGTGGACTTCGTCAGCAACGGCATGCGGCAGATGCGCGGCGCGCTGACGCCCGCACAGGACAAGCGCATCGCCGGGCTCGGCATCGCCATGCCGTTCGAATTGTGGAACTGGGCCGATACCGCCGGCGCCCCGCGCGACGTGATGGACGAATGGCGTCACCGCGACATCAGGACCGACATCCAGGCGCAATGCGATTTTCCGGTCTATTTGCAGAACGATGCCACGTCGGCCTGCGGCGCTGAGCTCGTCTTCGGCCAGGCAGGCGGCGCGCGTGACTTCGTCTATTTTTATATCGGCGCCTTTGCCGGTGGCGGCATCGTGCTGAACGGCCGGCTTTTTGGCGGCCCGACAGGCAATGCCGGAGCGCTCGGCTCCATGCCGGTGCCCGGGCCGGACGGCAAGCCGACCCAACTGATCGACGTGGCGTCCATCGCCATGCTCGAGAAGGCGCTCAATGCGCGCGGCGTCGAGGCCTCGCATCTGTGGACCTCGCCGGAAGACTGGGGCGAGATCGGACCCGAGCTCGACGACTGGATCGCCAGCGCCTCGCAAGCGCTCGCCTACGCCATCGTCGCAGCATCCTCGGTCATCGATTTCGAGGCGGCGGTGATCGACGGCTGGATGCCGAAGGCGGTGCGCCGGCAGCTGGTCGATGCCATCATCGCGGCCATCGCCACAATCGACGGCGAAGGCTTGAAGCTGCCCGCGGTCCGCGAGGGAACCGTCGGCATTCATGCCCGGGCGCTCGGCGGAGCCAGCCTGCCACTATCCGAACGCTTCCTGATTGGCTCGACGACGATTTCCAGGAGCGCCTGATGCTGATCGGAATTCCGGCGCTGCTCGGTCCGGAGCTTCTGGCGATACTGCGCGGCATGGGCCATGGCGACGAAATCGCGCTTGTCGACGGGAACTATCCGGCGGAACAGCAGGCAACCCGGCTGGTACGAGCCGACGGTCACCACCTCATCCCGGTGCTCGACGCGATCTTGAGCGTGCTGCCGGTGGACGACGCCGTGCCGGAGGCGCTGTTTCGCGCCTCGGTCAAGGGCGACCCCTCGCTTGCCGACCCCGTCCACCGTGAGATCGAGGCGATCTGCGCCCAACGTGCGCCGGGCCGCAAGGTGGTTGCGCTGGCTGGCGCCGACTTCTATGCACGGGTCAAATCGGCGCATGCCATCGTCGCGACCAGCGAGCCGCGGCTCTACGCCAACATCATCATCCGCAAGGGCGTGATCCATCCGCCGGAGACCAGGAAGCCATGATCCTCTGCTGCGGCGAAGCCCTGATCGACATGCTGCCGCGCACGACCACAGCGGGTGAGCCGGCCTTCGCGCCTTATGTCGGCGGCGCCGTGTTCAACACGGCGATCGCGCTTGGCCGGCTCGGCGCGCCGGCCGGCTTCTTTTCCGGCCTGTCGTCGGATCTGTTCGGCGGCCAGTTCAGGGATGCGCTTGGGGCGAGCAAGGTCAGCTCCACCTATGCACATACCTCGCCACGGCCTACCACGCTGGCCTTCGTCAAGCTCACCAACGGCCAGGCGACGTACACTTTCTATGACGAGAACACCGCCGGACGCATGCTGACCGTCAACGATTTGCCGCAGCTCGGCAACGAGATCGAGGCCATGCTGTTCGGCGCCATCAGCCTGATCTCCGAGCCCGCCGGCAGTGCCTATGAAGAGTTCATGCGGCGCGAGCATGAAAGCCGCGTCATGATGCTCGACCCCAACATCCGGCCGAACTTCATCCCGGACAAGGCCAAGCACCTCAAGCGCATTCGCGCCATGATGGCGATGGCCGACATCGTGAAGCTGTCGGACGAAGATTTGAACTGGTTCGGCGAAGCCGGCTCGCATGAGGATGTCATCCGCAACTGGCTGGATCGAGGCCCGAAGCTGATCGTCGTCACCCATGGCAGCGAAGGCGCCGTCGGCTATACGAGGGAACATGCCGTCATCGTCATGCCGGAAAAGGTCGAGGTGGTCGACACGGTCGGCGCCGGCGACACCTTCAACGCCGGCATCCTCGCCTCCTTGCATGAGCAGGGCCTGCTGACCAAGGCGGCGATTTCCGGCTTGTCGAAAGACGCCATCCACAAGGCGCTGGCGCTCGGCGCGAAGGCGGCGGCAGTGACCGTGTCGCGGGCCGGCGCCAATCCACCCTGGCGACATGAAATCGCCTGAGCAAACGCTCAAAATAAGTTGAGCCCAATCGATCACTTTATGTTTCGCAGGGGCTCTTTACAGGGCTATAAGGGCGGGATGGTGCCCGACGAAGCCCGGATTTCCGGCATCTGACTGACATTCGCCGGGAAATACTGGTAACGGACTGCGACACATGGGCAATTTAGGGCTCCGCCTGCCCGGCTTTCTCGGCAAGCGCAACTCTGGTACCAGCGGCCGATTATCTGGCTAACCCGTTTTGAGGCCGACATGCAGTTCATCGATCTTGGCGCGCAGCGCGAACGAATCCGCGACCGACTGAAGGCCGCGATCGACCGTGTCGTCGACGAAGGCCGTTATATTCTTGGCCCGCAAGTCACCGAATTCGAGAATAAGCTTGCCGCCTATATCGGCACCAAGCATGTCGTCGCCTGCGCCAACGGCACCGACGCGCTGCTGTTGCCGCTGTTTGCGGCCGGCGTCGGCCCGGGTGACGCGGTGTTCGTGCCGAGCTTCACGTTCGCCGCCACCGCCGAAGTGGTGGCGCTGGCCAAGGCCGAGCCTGTGTTCGTCGATGTCGACCCGCATAGCTACAACATCGACATTGCCAGCCTCGAAGCGGCCATCGCCTTAATCAAAAAGGAAGGAAGGCTGAAGCCGAAGGCTATCATTCCCGTCGATCTGTTTGGCCTTGCCGCGGACTACGATGCGATCATGGCGATCGCCAACCGCGAAGGGCTGATGGTGATCGAGGATGCCGCCCAGTCGATGGGCGGTTCGCTCGACGGCAAGATGTGCGGTGCTTTCGGCCATGTCGGATCGACCAGCTTCTATCCCGCCAAGCCGCTTGGCTGCTACGGCGACGGCGGCGCGATGTTCACAAATGACGATGCGCTGGCCGAACAGCTTCGGTCCTTCGCCTTCCACGGCAAGGGCGAAACGCAATACGACAATGTCCGCGTCGGCATCAATTCGCGGCTCGACACGATCCAGGCGGCGATCCTGATCGAGAAACTGGCCATTCTGGAAGACGAGATGGTCGCCCGGCAGGTGGTGGCAAATCGCTATGCCGAAGGGCTTGGCGACATCGTCACCGCCGCCCGCAATCGGGACGGCAGCCGTTCGGCCTGGGCGCAATACGCCATCGAGACGCCCAAGCGCGACGGGCTGAGGGCGCATCTCGGCGAGAAAGGCATTCCGTCTGTCATTTACTACGTGAAGCCGCTGCATGCCCAAGTCGCCTATCGCGACTACCCACGCACGCCGACCGGCCTTGCCGTGTCGGAGGACCTGCCGAAGCGGATTCTGTGCCTGCCGATGCACCCGTATCTCAGCGAAGCTGACCAGGACCGCATCATCGAGACGATCCGCAACTATATAGGCTCGAATTCGGCGCAGGCCGCAGCAGAGTAAGCTGCGGGGCCTTCTCAGGCGGGGCTGACCCCTGCCCTGCCGCTGGCAATGAAATGCGGATTGGCGAAGTCCTCGTCGTCGCTTTGCCTGCGCTTGCCATAAACCAGAGGTTGGCCGTCCAGCGTGCGCGTCATGCCGCCGGCGGCGCGCAGGACTGCGTCGCCGGCCGCCGTGTCCCATTCCATCGTGCGGCCGAAGCGCGGATAGACATCAGCCTCGGCACTGGCGAGAAGGCAGAATTTCAAGGACGAACCGACCGAGACGATTTCGGCGGCACCAAGGTCGCGAATATAGGCCTCCGTTTCCGGCGTGTTGTGGGAACGGCTGGCGACGACGGCCAGCGGCGTTGCGGCCGTTCTCACCGAGATCGGCCGGCGGCCGACGATCTGGTAGCCGCTATCGATTTCGAGTGATTCCGCCCTGCCCGGCTGGCCGGAAAAGAAGCGCCCCGTACAGGGCGCAAAGACGACGCCGACTTCCGGCACGCCATTGCGAACCAGCGCAATGTTGACGGTGAAATCGGTGCGGCGGTTGACGAACTCCTTGGTGCCGTCAAGCGGATCGATCAGGAAGAAAGCTCCGTGCAGGGCGGGCGGCACGATGCCGGCGGAAGCTTCTTCCTCGGCCACGCAGGGGATATCGGGAAATGCGGCACGCAGTCCGGCGAGAATGATCTTTTCGCTCTCGCGGTCTGCCTCGGTCACCGGCGAGGCGTCGGACTTGCGGTCAACCGCACAGCCGGCGTGGAACACGCGCATCACCTCACGCCCAGCGGCCAGGGCCAGGCGCTCGAAGATTTCAAGCATCAGCCTGTCGTCAGATGCCGCCGCCGCTATCGTATTGGTCTTCGGCAATGTCGCGCTCGTTCAGCCAGTGTTCCAGGGCGTCGACCATCTCTTCGGCCGATTTGCCGAGTGTCTGCAGATGGATCTCCGGGGTTTCCGGCGCTTCATAAGGGGAATCGACGCCGGTGAAATTCTTGATCTCGCCGTTCAGCGCGCGCGCATAGAGGCCCTTCGGATCACGCCGGGCGCATTCCTCGAAAGGCGTATCGACATACACCTCGACGAATTCGCCGTCGGCCATCAATTCACGTGCCATGCGCCGCTCGGCGCTGAACGGCGAAATGAACGAAACAATGACGATCAGACCGGCATCGGCCATCAAACGCGCCACTTCGGCAACGCGGCGGATGTTCTCAACGCGATCGGCGTCGGTGAAGCCAAGATCGCGATTAAGACCGTGACGGACGTTGTCGCCGTCCAGGATATAGGTATGACGGCCGGTGGCGAACAGCTTCTTTTCGAACAGGTTGGCGATGGTCGACTTGCCGGATCCCGACAGCCCGGTGAACCAGAACACGGCGGGACGCTGGTTCTTCATGTCGGCGCGCACGCGCTTGCCGACATCGAGCGACTGCCAATGAATGTTTTCGGCACGGCGCAACGAGTGCAGGATCATGCCGGCGCCGACCGTAGCGTTTGAGATGCGGTCGATCAGGATGAAGGCGCCGGTGGTGCGGTTTTCGGCGAAGGGATCGAAGGCGATCGGCGTCCGCGTCGAGATGTTGCAGATGCCGACTTCGTTCATTTCGAGCGACTTGGCCGCTTCATGGGCAAAGTCATTGACATTGATCCGATATTTCAGGTCGGTGACGGTGGCGCTGGTCTGGTCGGTCTCGGTGCGCAGGATGTAAGAACGGCCTGGCAGCAACGCATGCTCGTCGAACCAGACGATGTTGGCGGCGAACTGGTCGGCGACCTGCGGCCGTGCTGCAGGCGAAACCAGCATGTTGCCGCGCGAGATTTCGACTTCGTCGTCGAGGACGAGCGTGACGGCCTGGCCGGCGGCCGCCTGGGGGAGATCGCCGCCATACGAGACGATCCGCTTGACGCGCGAGGATTTGCCGGACTTGGCGACAACGACCTCGTCGCCGGGCGCAACCGTGCCGGAGGCGACCGTGCCGGCAAAGCCGCGAAAGTCGAGGTTGGGACGATTGACATACTGGATCGGGAAACGGAACGGCAGTTCGATCATCGCTTCGTCGACGGACACGGTTTCGAGATGCTCGATCAGCGTCGGGCCGGAATACCATTCCATGCTTTCCGACCGACGGCTGACATTGTCGCCATAACGGGCCGACATCGGGATCGGCACAATGGTCTGGAATCCGAGATCGCGCGAGAATTGCCCGTAGTCTTCGACGATCCGGTCGAAAACCGCCCGATCGAAATCGACAAGATCGATCTTGTTGACGGCCAGCACGACGTGACGGATGCCGAGCAGCGAGGCGATGATCGAATGCCGCCTTGTCTGGCGAAGCACACCCTGCCTGGCATCGATCAGCACGATCGCCAGGTCGGCGGTCGAGGCGCCGGTAGCCATGTTGCGGGTGTATTGCTCGTGGCCAGGTGTGTCGGCGACGATGAATTTGCGCTTCGGCGTGGCAAAGAAACGGTAGGCGACGTCGATGGTGATGCCTTGCTCGCGCTCAGCCTCCAGACCATCGACCAGCAGAGCGAAATCGATATCGTCGCCCGTCGTGCCATGCTTGCGCGAATCGCGTTCGAGCGCGGCGAGCTGGTCCTCGAAAATCTGCTTGGTGTCGGACAGCAGGCGCCCGATCAGCGTCGACTTGCCGTCATCGACCGAGCCGCAGGTCAGGAAGCGCAGCAGCGACTTCTTCTCCTGCGCCGCCAGATAGTCGCGAACGCCGTCGGTGGGGGCGAGGCTCTTTGCCATGATGTGGCGCATGGTCAAAAGTACCCCTCGCGCTTCTTCTTTTCCATCGAGCCGGCTTCATCGCGGTCGATCAGGCGACCCTGCCGTTCCGACGTCCGTGCCGTCAGCATTTCGCCGACGATGGCTTCCAGCGTGTCGGCATCCGATTCGATGGCGCCGGTCAGCGGATAGCAGCCAAGCGTGCGGAACCTCACCAGCCGGTTCTCCACTGTCTCGCCGGGGCGCAGTTTCATGCGCTCGTCGTCCCGCAGGATCAGCATGCCGTCGCGTTCCACCACCGGCCGTTCCTTGGCGAAATAGAGCGGCACGATCGGGATATTTTCCTGCAGGATGTACTGCCAGATATCGAGTTCGGTCCAGTTCGACAGCGGAAAGACGCGGATCGATTCACCCGATGCGATGCGGGTGTTGAATATCTTCCACATTTCGGGGCGCTGGTTCTTCGGATCCCACACATGCTGGGCGTTGCGGAAGGAAAAGATGCGCTCCTTGGCGCGCGATTTCTCCTCGTCGCGACGAGCGCCGCCAAAGGCTGCATCGAAACCGTATTTGTCGAGCGCCTGGCGCAGCGCCACGGTCTTCATGACATGGGTGTGGGTGTTCGAACCATGGTCGAACGGATTGATGTTGTCGCGCACGCCGTCTTCGTTGACATGAACCAGGAGATCGAAGCCAAGTTTCTGCGCCATCTGATCGCGAAAGGCGATCATCTCGCGGAACTTCCACGTCGTGTCGACGTGAAGAAAGGGGAACGGCGGCTTGGCGGGATAAAACGCCTTCATCGCCAGATGCATCAACACGGATGAATCCTTGCCGACCGAATAGAGCATGACCGGCTTGGCAAAGGCAGCCGCAACCTCGCGGAATATATGGATGGACTCGGCTTCAAGCCGCTGAAGATGCGTAAGCGCTGTTGTCATGGACCGTGGGCGTTCTTTCGTATCTTCCAACAGAAGACCTTGCCTCAAACCATCGAGCTTTTTGCGCCCGGTTCGAGCCTTGCTTCTGGACAATCTTTCTCGTGCCGGCGTTCTAGCAGATCGCCATTGTCAAGAACAATGCTGGACTGACCCGGCCGCACATGGTTGGAGAATGAATTTTCCACAGATGCCGCCAAACCCGGAAATTCCTGCCCGCAAGCTCAACAGCCGAGAAAACGCGGGGAAAATATTGCTTGAATGGACCGACTACGGCTTTCAAGGCACTTCCCCTGGTCGGCCGTCGCCTACCGCCGATTTTCGGTGGCAATCCACCCGATCCACTATCGAAAATGGGGGGCAGCCGCTATACCAGCCTCGGCAGCGGGCAAGTGCATCATGAGGCATGGGCAATTTCGAGGCGAGCGCATTCAACTTCGCTAAACAAGATCCGCCGCATGAAACTTGCCGAAAACAGCGAGCCCGAAAATTGAGCCGGCTTTCATCCCTCAGACAGCAATTCTCGCCTTCGCGGATCAACAACTACTTCTCCATCCTTTGCTTCTTTTTTCCGCCGGTCCTGGGGTCGGTGGTCAGCTTTGTGTTCAATGGCGGAGGCCTTTCGTCCGCCCTGCTGATTGCTTTAGGGAAAAGGCGCTTCAACGCCGACCGGCCCATGATCTGGATGACGGTCGCGATCTATGCCTACTGCGCCGCCAATCTCCTGGCGTCCATCGTCAACAACTCGTTCGTCCGGGATGCGCCACATCTTATCCCGCTCGTCACCTTCCTGTTTTTTCCCGTGTCCTATTCGACCTGGAGCATCACGCAGAAAACCACGCTTGCCCGCATCGTCGTGCTTTCCAGCATGGCCGCCTGCTTTGTCGCGCTGCTCATGGCCGTCATCCAGCAATATTGGATTGGCGTCAGGGCCGAGGGGGGAGCCGGAAATCCGATCGTCTTCGCGACCGTCGTCTGCCTTGCCGTGGTGATGTGTGTGGCTGGCGCCTTGTCCAGTATTGAGCAAGCCCGGACACCCCTCTTCTACGCGACACTGGCCGGGACGATCGCCGTCATTTATTCCGGCTCGCGTATCGTCTGGCTGGCACTGCTGATCGCCGGCATCGCCGTCATGCTGATCAACCGGCACAGGCTCAGAGGCAGGAATGCCGTTCGCCTGCTGCTGCTGCTGGCAGCGGTCGGCGTCGTGATCGCCGCTTCCAGCTTCCAGGCGATATCCGGGCGGGTCGACTTTTTGCGCTCCGATTGGGGTGCGCTTGGAGCCAGCGGCAATTACGACACCTCGTTGGGAATACGTGTTGCGCTTTGGGAGATCGGCCTCAAAGCATTCCATGACATGCCACTGTTCGGGCACGGTGTGGGTGCAACCCAACTTCTGATCAAGCAGGGCTTTCATGAGCAGTTCGCGATGGACACAGGCTTCAACCATTTCCACAACGGCTTCCTGACCGCCTTGGTGCAAGCAGGAATTCTGGGCGCTGTGACGCTGGCAGCGATCTTTATCGTTGCCGCTGGAAATGCCGCCCGGGTCTTGCGAAACAGCAGCGATCCGAACGAGCGGTTCGGCGCCACCATGATTGTCGTCGTGGTGATCACCTATCTGACGGCCGGAATGACAGGCATCCTGGTCGGCCATGACATTCTGGACTCGGTGCTGATGGTCTTCCTGGTGAGCGGAACATATCTCGCCTCCGGACGCCATGTTCCCTTGCCGGAAGAGCAGGCACTTGCACCAGTCACGCAAGAGCTGTTTCGGGCAAGGCCATGAAGATTCTGGTCACGGGCGCGACAGGTTTCATCGGGCGTCTTGTCGTGCGCCACCTTCGCCAAGCCGGTGCCGAGCTTCGCCTCGCCTCCCGCCATCCCGAGAGGCTTGGTTCGGGGAACGAGACTGTGCCGATGCCCGGTTTCGACGCGCCGGCGGCCGCCTTCCTGGAACTGACCCGGAATGTGACTGACGTCGTCCATTGCGCCGGCCTCAACAATGATCAGGGAAATGCAACCGAAGCCGATTACCAGGCGGCCAATGTGGAATTGAGCGCGCGGCTGGCGCATGCCGCGGCGGCACAGGCCAGCGGACGTTTCATCCATCTCTCCTCGATCCGAGCGGTGATCGGCGCGCGCGTCAGCGCAACGATCGACGAAGACACGCTTCCTGCCCCACAATGCGCCTATGGACGCTCGAAGCGCGAAGGCGAGATCAAGGTTTTGGAGGCCTACGCGTTACACGGCCGCTCCGACGCCGCCGTGTTGCGCCTGCCTCCGGTTTATGGAAGCGGCATGAGGGGAAATCTGGCAACGCTGATGCGCCTTGCCGATACGCCGCTGCCGCTGCCGACGGGTGCCTTGACCGGAATCCGCTCGCTGATGTCTTCCGAGGCTGCGGTGCGAGCAGTGTCGCACCTGCTCAGCCATTCCGGACCGCTTCGCCCGATCTATGTCGGCGCCGATGTGCCGCCGGTCGCCGTCGAGGCCGTTATCGCCGCCTTTCGCAAGGGGTTGGGACGGCCTGTGCGCCTGATGGCTGTGCCGGCCGGCCTGATACGGCCGGTCGTGGCCGCGCTCGGCAGGCGGGCGTTCTGGGACAGCCTGACCGCCACACAGATATGCGACCCCGCTCTGCTGGTATCGCAGGGGTGGACGCCTGAAGCCGGCACGCTTGAGCGGCTGGCCGAGCTGGCGCGGCTCAGCAGATCCTGACTTTCTTGCTTGACCATGATCTTTTCCAAAAACCGGCTTCCACTTTTTGGGATCATGGTCTGCTCAGCTTCGGTAGAGCGTTCCAAACAGGATCCGAAGGTCGAGCCAGAACGACGCGGTGCGGAGGTAGGCAGCATCCGTTTCGGCCAAGAGCTCCGGGTTAGACATGTCGATGCCCCTGATCTGGGCCAGGCCGGTTATGCCCGGCAGCGCCGCCAAAACCCCCAGCCGCCTGCGACACTCGATCAATTCCGTTTGGGTCGGCAGGCAGGGGCGCGGCCCGACCAGGCTCATTTCGCCCTTCAGGACGTTCCAGAACTGCGGCAGCTCATCGAGCTTGAACTTCCGCAAGACCTTTCCAACCGATGTCACGGAATCCGCCGGCGCCTCATGCGAGGGTAGCGACGGCGTGCCGACATACATCGTGCGCAGTTTGTGGCAGCGGAAAAGCCGGCCGTCACGGCCGACCCGCACCTGTGAAAAAATAGCCGGGCCCGGCGACGATGCCCGAACGGCAAGGACGGTGAGCGCCAAGACAGGAGATGTCGCCACCAGCAGCAGAGCCGCACCGGCAAGATCGAAGATTTGCTTGGCTGCCTTCATGAACGGCCGATAGTGCTCCCTGCCGAAGTCCCAAGGCAATGCCGCAGGCCAATGCCGTCAATCCGACCGACGTAGCATGAGCCGATCTCTTGACCAAGCGCGCCACGCAGCCGTCGCAATGTTCAGATGCGCCCCAGGATGAAGGCGAGATAGAGCCCCAGGTTTCCGGAGACGGTCTGCCGATAGACGCCGCTTTGGCGCAAGCCTGCCAAGCGGCGGGAAAGGCCGCCATTGCGCCCGCGGGTGAAAAGGTCGAGGCACGCCATCGCGTCCTCGGTCAGGAGGTCGCGATTGACGGCGAGACCGTCCAGGTTGAGGTCCGTCCAGCCGGCGAATTCCCCCTTGAACAGGCGGCCGAGCCGGGACACCCTTGCCTTCCAGGACACGTTGGCGCCGACCAGGTTTGCCGCGTGCTGCCGGTAGCGCACCAGCGGCCGCGGATCGTAGCGGACGATGCCGCCGGCGGCGGTCACGATGAGATAGGCCCACCAGTCGTGGCTGACGAAGCCGGTCCGCGTGGAGGCCCTGGCCAGCAGGTCGCGTGCCGCCTCGTTGAGCAGGATGGTGTTGCCGCCGGCGATGCTTTGCACAAGCGCGTTGCGAAAGGATGGCGGCCGGGCAAACAGCGGCGAATGGCCGACAAGGCTCCCTGTTTCCGTCATGGTCGCCGTTCGCGAACAAAACATCAGCGGGGTATTCGCATCCTGGGTCCGCATCCAGTCGATAGCGCTCTCCAGCCTGTCGGGCTCCCAGATATCGTCCTGGTCGCAGAAGGCATAGCAGTCCGCCTCGATGCGTCGATCGACGATCATGGAGCGGAAATTGGCGGCGAAGCCCTGCCGCGGCCCCTCTACCAGCGTCATTCGACCCTTGGGCCGCCAGCGGGATTTCCATGTCTCGATGATAGCGGTCGTGCCATCGGTGGAGCCATCGTCGGATATCCACAGGTCAATCAGAGGGTGCGACTGCTCGAGCAGGGACTGCAGCTGCTCCTCGATGAAGGCGGCGCCGTCTTTCGTGCCCATCAGGACCGCGATGCGCAGATCATCTTTGCTCACGAGCAAGATCGCTTTCTGAATTCTGAACCGGGCCTAGCTCGCCTGCCCCGCCGTTTTCGGGATCGCGCCCTGATGAGGGCTTTCCCGGGTCTTCTTGGCGCGGTCAAGGCTTGCCAAAGCGGCGAGCGCGGCAGCCTTGTCCTGGTTTTTCGCCGACTGCTGCAGCGCCGTGAGCGCGACCTGGACATCCGACCATTCCACGACGTCCGTGCTGAGGCCGAAAATCTTCGAGATGCCGAGTTCGACGAGTTCCTCGTCTTCGCCATGCAGCGTTTCGTGGAGTTTCTCGCCCGGCCTTATACCGGTGAACCGGATCGCGACGTCCTTGTATGGGCTCTTTCCGGACAAGCGGATCATCGTTTCGGCCACTTCAAGGATCGGCACCGGCTTGCCCATGTCGAGCATATAGACGGCATAATCGTCTCCGCTCTGCCGCGACGCGGCATCGGCCGCCGACATGATGACGAGATCGACGGCTTCGGCCACGGTCATGAAATAGCGCGTCATGCGCCGGTCGGTGATGGTGACCGGCCCTCCGGCCTCGATCTGCGCCTGGAATATGGTCGCCACCGAACCATTGCTGCCGAAGACATTGCCGAACCGTACTGCAATGAACTTGGTGGCCGGGCGACGGCCGCTTGTCTCGCCTGCCGGCGTGCCATGCAAGGCGCTGATGATCTGTTCGGCGGCCCGCTTCGTCATGCCGAGCACTGACGAGGGATCCACCGCCTTGTCGCTCGATATCAGGACAAATTGCGCAACCCCGCACTTGGCGGCAACCTCGGCACAGACGAGCGTTCCGAAGATATTGGTCTGGATGGCCGAATCCCAGTTTTCCTCGAGCAGCGGAACGTGCTTGAGCGCCGCGGCATGAAAGATTATGTCCGGCCGGAATTCCGTGACGACACGCATTATCTGGCGCCGGTCCGCGACATCGACGATGCGGACCTTGAGGCGGTCGTGGTCCTTCTCGTCAACATACTGGCTCAGCTGGAAAATGCCGAACTCGGAGTTGTCGGCGACCAGCACGGCCTCGGCTCCCAATTCCAGCGACCTCCTGACCAGCGTCTGGCCGATCGAACCGGCACCGCCGGTCACCAGAACGCGTTTGCCGCCGACAAAGGCGCCGATGCGCTGGATGTCGGCCGCGACCGTCGGCCGGCGCAGGATCGTTTCCATCTCGACGGTGTCGAGAACCAGCTTTCCGTGCTGTTCCAACTCCGAAAGGCCTGAGAACTGCACCACATTTATGTCGCCGTGCCGGGCAATGCGCACGAGTTCCGAATACTCCTCGATTTCGTGCTCGGCGCCGCTGCCGAAAATCAGCAGGTCCAGGCTTTTGGTGCCGGTCGCATAATCCTCCAGGACATCGATCAGGCGCGGCATCGTCGCCACCACGGGAACACCTTGAATCCGCGTGCCCAACGGTGCGCCGCGCTCGGTCGCCATGATGCCTGCGATGGAATAGTCCGCCGGTTGCGCCGTGCGGGTGAAGCGAATAATCAGGTCGGCTTCGTCGAGCCGGCCGACGAACAGAGCGCGCTTGGCCTGCCTGCTGTCGGTCTTGCGGCTCAGAATCCCCCAACTCGCGCCGTCACGCAGGAAGCGGTAGAACAGCCGGGGTGCCGATATGATGGTGAAGGAGACGAGGAAAAAGACGATGAACTGACGCTCGTTGAGCCCCGCCACCGGCCGGTAAAAACGCAGCAGCAGCGACGCCATATAAAGAGTGAACGTCAAAATCGCGCAGCTCTTCAGGATGTTGAAAAAGTCCGGCGTCGAGGCGAAGCGCCAGACGGTGGTGTAGAGGCCACTGTAGCGGAACAGCAAATGGCTGATAACGACGATGCCCGCCCATGTCGCCAGACCCTCGTTGGAGAGCGCGTCGAACGAAAGATTCGACCGCGAAAGGATAAGGCTGAGTGCCACGGCGACCAGGACCATGACCACGTCCTGGACCATGATGAAGGCGCGCCGCATCTGTGGCCTGAGCCCGAACACAGCTTCTAGGTTGGAATTCATTGGACGGCACTAGACTCCAGGCTCAAGGGCATCGACACCAGCGAGGTGCGAACACGAAGTTACTTCGCGACCAATCACCTTGCTCAAGTGCCATCCCCGGCCCCCGCCGTCCTGTATCGCATACTGCGGGGGCGAGGGCATAGCTAGAGGTTTTTTCGGGAAGAGGCTTCCAGCGGAGAACATGGATCATGCTCGGGCGATTGCCGTAAAGTCAACATTACCAAACGCTAATAGATAAGCCACACAGCATCAGCATGCGTTCAGTTTTGCCGCAGTTGACTCTGCTCCCCACCGCGTTACGACGCAATGCGTTGCCATATGCCCACCGAAATGGCTATTAGAGACGGGCTTGGTGGTTCGCTATGGCCAGCGAAGAATAATGCGCCAGAACAACGGATTGCGATACTCCCAGCTATGATTGCGGCACTAAACGGCGCTTTTGACGACATCTCAAAAGCCATGAGATTACACCGGGTCTGGATCGCGCTTGCCCACGAGGACATCGGCGACCAGCACAGACGCACGACGCTCGGCCCGCTTTGGATGCTGGTCAATTATTTCGCTTTCGTCGGCACTTTTGTCTTTGTTTTCGTGACCACAGACGCCAGCAACCCAAGCTATATAGCCTATGTAGCCATCGGCATGCTGGTCTGGTTCTATCTCACCGAAACCATCACCATGAGCGTGTCGCTCTTCCAGCGAGAAGCGAGCTTCATTCAAGGCACGACGCTGCCGTTGTTCGTCTATGTGATGCGATTGACGATGCAATGCATCATCAGGGCTGCTTATTCGTTGGCGGGTTGCGTTCTTGTTCTGCTGCTGGGCGGTTACGGAATCAGCACGAATTGGCTGCTATCGCTGCTGGGTCTGCTGCTCATCATCCTGGCAACGCCTGCATTCGTAACGGTTTTTGCGTTCCTGGGCGCATTCTTTCCCGATAGTGAGTTCATCGTCGGGAATCTGATGCGGGTCGGCATGTTCTTCACGCCGGTCTTCTGGGTCTATAGCGGCCAGGAAGGCGTCCAAAAGTATGCCTATCATTGGAATCCCTTCACCTATTTCCTGGAGGGCGTGCGTGAGCCGATCACGGCCGGCATATTTCCGACGCACGCATTGGCCGTGGCTGGTTACATCAGTCTCGGCCTATGGGCTCTTGCGCTGCTGTTGCTGGGCCGTTATCGCAAACGCATCGTTTTCCTGATCTGAGTTCCATGACATCCATCCAACTGAACAATGTCAGCCTCGTTTATCGTCTGTTCGAAAAACTGACACTTTCGGCGCCTGGCCGGCGTCGCAGCGCTCTTGGCGGCAATATAGCCAAGTCGGGCACCAAGCAGGTCGTGCAGGCGCTCGACGATGTCAGCTTCGAACTCAGGGCAGGCGACCGGTTGGGCCTTGTCGGCCCGAATGGCGCCGGCAAGACAACGCTGCTCAAGGTTCTATATGGAATCTATCAGCCGTCGGGTGGCACGATATCGATCGCGGGCAAGGTCGATGCCCTGTTCAACATCAACATAGGGTTTCGCCCCGAGGCCACCGGGCGCAGGAACATCGTGCTGAGAGGATTGATCAGTGGCTGGACGGCGGCCGAGATCGAAGAGAAGATGGAAGAAATAATCGATTTCAGCGAACTGGGTGACTTCATCGACCTGCCGTTCAAGGCGTACAGCCAGGGCATGGCGGCGCGCCTGGCATTTGCGGCGGCGACCACGCTCGAGCCCGAAATTCTGCTGATGGATGAATGGATTGGCGCCGGCGACGCATCGTTCCAGGAAAAAGCCAAACAACGGATGAACCAACTGGCGGAAAAGGCCGGCATCATCGTATTGGCCAGCCACGACGAAGCGCTCATCGAGCGCGTTTGCACGAAGAAAATGACGCTTCGGGCTGGGCGGATCGAGTCTCTGGTTTAAAAGCCGCCTCGCGATCAATTGGCTTGATATCCAAAGTTCTTCAGGTCCATGCCGTGAATGGCAGCCAGCCGGTGTTAAGAAAAAAGAGAAGAGGGTGGATTGTCAAAGCTTATCATCCAGATCCCATGCTTGAATGAGGAGGGGACACTCGCCGTCACGCTTGCTGATCTCCCACGTCAGGTCGAGGGTTTCGACCAGGTAGAGTGGCTCGTGATCGACGATGGCTCCACTGACCGCACAGTGGAGGTTGCCCGGGAAAACGGGGTGGATCACGTGGTCTCGCTGCCCCACAATCAGGGGCTTGCCAAAGCCTTCATGACCGGCATTGAGACGGCGTTGAAGCTCGGCGCCGATGTTATTGTCAACACCGATGCGGACAACCAGTACGATGCCTCCTGCATTCCCGATCTTGTCCGGCCCATACTGGACAAAAAGGCCCTGATCGTCGTCGGCGCAAGGCCGATCAGCGAGATAGAGCATTTTTCACCCGTCAAGAAATTTCTGCAGAAGCTTGGAAGCCTGGTCGTCAAGCTTGCCAGCGGCACGACGGTTCCCGACGCGCCGAGCGGTTTCCGTGCCATCCACCGCGACGCGGCGATACAGCTCAACGTCTTCAACCGCTACACCTATACGCTGGAAACGATCATCCAGGCGGGCCGCAGGAACATTCCGATCACCTCCGTGCCGATCCGCGTGAACGGCGATCTCCGGCCCTCGCGGCTGGTCAAGAGCATACCAAGCTATGTGCGGCGCTCCCTGATAACGGTCGTGAGGATCTTTGTCGTCTATAGCCCGCTGCGCTTCTTTTCGGTGTGTGCGGCCATAGTCGCCACGCCGGGTTTGATCATGATCGCCCGGTTCCTTTTCCATTATCTAAGGGGTGAAGGCAGCGGCAACATTCAGTCGCTGGTTCTCTCCAGCGCCTTGCTTGCCCTGGCTGGCATCCTCGCCATGAGCGGTATCCTTTCCGAACTGATCGCGGTTAACAGGCAGATCCTCGAAGAAATCAGGATCAGGCAACTGCAACAGGAACATCGGGAAAATGCATTGATCCGCTCGCTTTCGATAGATCGCGAAGGTTCCAAGGTTCAGGCAGGTAAAATAAGCGGAATAGCGTAGATGAACGAAGCGCCAGCAGCCTACGATAACGTTCCGGGCAATTACTACGACAAATACAATACCCGGAATCCGATCGCACGATATCTCATGGATGGCTTTCTAAGCAGTTTCGATATGTTGACGGCGAAGACAGGCGTCCGCAACGCTTACGAGGTCGGCTGCGGCGAGGGAAATTTGTCCATTCGCCTTCACGATCGGGGGTGGAATGTTCGCGGCAGCGACCTGGAATCCGTCAGTGTTTCGGAGGCTAATGAGCAATGCACGAAGCGTGGGCTGGAGCCAATATTTGAAACACGCTCGCTTTTCGACCTGACACCCGAAGTCGCTTCGGCCGAACTGGTGATCTGTTGCGAAGTTCTCGAGCACATCCCAGATACCGAACAAGCCCTTGCGATACTCAAATCGCTTGCCAAACCTTACCTTCTAGTCAGCGTGCCACGGGAGCCTGTCTGGCGGGCACTTAACATGGCCAGAGGTAAATACATCTCAAGCCTTGGAAATACGCCAGGCCATATCCAGCACTGGTCGTCCGCATCGTTCATCAACCTGTTGGGCAAATCGCTGGAGGTCGTGGAGGTCCTCAAGCCGCTCCCTTGGACCATGGCCCTTTGCCGTTGTGACTGAGACAATGCAGACGGCACCATCAGCCAAAAGCAAAAAGCTGAATTCAATAATTCGCGCCGGGGGTCTGATTGTCAGCCTTGCCGCGCTTGTCTTCGTAGGATTGGCGATCCATCGCTCCTTCGGCGACCTGCAACGACAACTCATCTCACCACTTTTTCTGATCGCCATACCGGGCTGCGCCCTCGCCTATGCTGTCATCCTGCAACTGGTCGGCATCGCCTGGTATCGCTTCCTGGTTGCCGTTGACGGGCCGTCGCTTGGGCTGGGTCGTGCGCTTGGCATCTTTGGGAAGACGCAGATCTACAAATACCTGCCGAGCAACGTGATGCATATGGTTGGCCGGTTTGCCCTCGCCCGCAATGCCGGAGCATCGAACAAGGCGCTTGCCTTTGCCCAGATAGGGGAATTGTCCATTATCGTCCTTGCCGCAGGAACGTTGGCCGCCTTGCTGGCATGGCCGGTTTTCCAGGATGCCTATGCGCGCTATGGTCTCGATAACCCTAGATTGCTTGCGGGAATAATCGCCGCCGGGCTTTTGGCGCTTGCCGTCGGGACAGCGCTTTTGTTTCGCTTCAGGATCGCCGGCATCGGGAGAAGAGCGCTAATCGTCTCTGCCGAAGCCTTTCTTCTCTATGCACTGTTTTTCATCGGCAATGGGTTGCTGATCGTTGCGCTTTCCAGAACCCTGGACGATGCGGGGCATGTGGCCGAGCTGGTCGGCATAGGAGCGGCTGCCTGGCTCATTGGCTTTGTCGTTCCGGGAGCGCCGGGTGGGCTTGGGGTGCGTGAAGCAGTCCTGATCATGGGGCTTGCCGCCGCGGGCCTGCCGCCTCCGGCAGCCACCGCGGTTGCTCTCGGCAACCGGCTCGTCACCGTTCTCGGAGACTGCCTGGTCGCCCTGGTGGAATTGATATTGCAAAAGGGGAAGAACGCATGAACACGCAAATGGGGGAAGCGCCCGTGCAAAACAGCCATTTGCTGGGAGAGACCCCATTTCTGCGACACCTCATTTCGATGATGCTTCTTTTCGTCCTCGTCCTGGGGATTGTTGGCGTCAATCCTTTTCGGCAAACGCTGGCACCAATGGATCTGCTGCTGGCTTATCCAGGATGGGACAATGCTGGGATCGACACCCCACTTATCAATGCAGAGCGTTCTGACGCGCTGGATCACCGCCTGCCGAACTGGCGAGAGTTTAGGCGAGAGTTATGGGAAGGACATCTCCCACTATGGAACCCCGTCCATCAACTGGGCGCAACAGGCATCCAGTCGCCGATCTACGAAGGCCTTTCAATACCCTTTCTAATTTATGCGCTAACCCCCAATGAGGCCATGGGCTACACGTTCGCAATTCTTACCAACTATCTCCTGGCTGCCTTTGGCACTTATTTCCTGCTGTTCTTCATGTTCAGTAATCGCAGGGCGGCAGTTTTTGGCGCCATGGTATTCGCATTTTGCGGTTTCAACATCGCATGGGCACATTGGCCGCACCTGACAACGAGCGCTCTTATTCCATGGGTTCTCGCCACTCAACTCCGATACTGGCAGACAGGCCGTTTGAGTTGGGCCTTAGGATTCACTTTCAGCGTAGCCTTGATGGGCCTAGGCGGCTTTCCATTTGTGGCCCTCCTTGGTGCCATCTCGTCACTGATACTGGGAATCGTAGTTCTTCTTGCCGAACTCAGGAGCATCGGCATCAATCAGCTCCCGATCAGGCGAATTGTCGGGCTCGGCTGCGCAGGCATTGCCGGTGCATTCCTAGCCCTCCCCGGCCTCTTGCAAACCAGAGACATTCTCGATTCAACCGATTTGTCTAGCCGAACAAGTGGAACAGCATTCTCCCCTTACGACATTATCTATATGTTTGGCTCTGATTTTTCAGATCATTTAGGTGTCGAGCGCACTTTTTCGGCTGGAATACCAGCCGCCCTACTCACTATCCTTGCGATATACATAATCTTTCGGACACGAAATCGATTCGCCCTCTTTGGATTAATCATTGCAATATTCACAATTGCAACAGCATTTGGCGCAGCGCCTGCCAACCTCGTGAAATTAATCCCTGGATTCGATTTAAACACCTGGAGCAGAGCATCTATACTTTTTGGATTATCAGTAGCCATACTCTCTTCCTATGCGATTAATTACATATCTCCCACATCCCCAAAATACGAGCCTTATTACAAATCACATTTCGTTCTGTTCATATGCCTACTTCAGGCAATTAATCTCGGCTACTGGTTCAGGCAAATCAATGCGAGACCCGACATCGAGACATTCTTCCCAGAAACCCCGTCAATATCATATGTGTTGTCTAAAATTCTTCCTGGTCAAAGCATTGTTTCCGATGACAGCTTTCTTGTTTCTGGTTCTTTGTCGAACTATCGATTGCCAGAGTTATTTGCTCATGGCTTTCGCACCGATGCTCAAAAGAAAATAGCTCAGGACATAGCGCCTTCTTATCAGACAACATATACCGCCTCCGTCATTCAATGCTCGGACATTAATTTCTCCAGCCGAGGAATTACCTATGCTGCTGTCCGATTTTTTCTCGTCAAAGGTGGATGCGCCACCGAATTGGCACATGAAACCTCTGGAACTGGTCAAAGGCCCACCCTCCCCCTCAACAAGGGCGCCCTCACAGGTGACTTGTTAATCGACAAGCCCATGAGCGCCACGAACGTACAGGTGTTATTCGGAACATATGATCAGGACTACGCCCCTTCGGCATTGACGTTTGACCTTTACAAAGATGAGCTTCTGGTAGCTCACGCCGAATTACCGCCGAAGGCGATACGAAACAATCAATTCGCCACATTTCAATTCAATCAAGATGTCCCCCTTGTGGCCAGCACCTATCGGTACGTCATTTCGATGACCAAACCCGACAGCCAAAAGTTACTCAGTGCATGGGCCTTCGAAACCGCCGGAGGGGCAACCTATCAAGTTGGGTTGAGTGTATTTCCCGGCATCCCAAAAATTAGAGTTATTGAGAAAACTCATCTTCCTCAAAATTTCTCTATCACGCCGGTGGAGCCGGGCATCGATGTTGTCGAAAATCACGCGGTTCTAGGCTCAGGCTATTATGTGCATGGGTTAGACGGGCAACCGGAAGCAGATTTTGGCTCGGTGCGACTTGCAACATATCGACCGGATGACGTGACAGTGGAATATTCAGGCGCAACACATGGGTGGATCATTTTCCCCATCCGCACCAACAAATATTGGCGAGCCACGCTGGATGGAAAGCCCGTAGAGCTAAAAAAGTTTTTAGATTTTTTTCCTGCCGTTGAGGTGAATGGGCGAAGCAAAATTCGTTTCTATTATGATAGCAGTTATCTGCTGAGAACGCTGGAATTCTGCATTGCCGGCTTTGTGGTTTCGGTCATTCTCCTAATCATGGTGAATGGCAGAATTTTCAGGCTACAAACGGGCACCGGAAAAAATGCTTGAAGGGAGTCTCAATTATACGACCAACCTCTTAATCGGCACGTTTCTTTAACAAAGACTTCTTACCGCTCCAGCCCTTCCGACTGACTTTGGGTAATCTGCACGAATTCATCGTCCGAATGCCGAGATGTAGAAGAGCGGTCTGCTTTAGCGCGACAAGATAGCAGTGAATTCATTTCGGTTACGCGATGTCGCATGCACTTTCGACGGGCGTAATGGCGAGTAGCCGAGTTCATATAAGGCTTGGATGTCGCGCTGAAAGCCGTCCGGTGTAAACTGCCATGCGTGGACATCGACATAGCCGCCATCGGCTTGCTTATATTCTTCAATCGCAACGCGTACGCGGTTCACAATTTCTGAAGATTGCAACGGGGTACCATGGTCACCCTGCCAATGCCGAACGCAATCATTATGCACAGTCAGGGCGCGATGTTCGATCACACTAGCGAGACTGTGCGTTCTGCGCTGCGAAAAATGTGCGTCCAGAAAATCGGCAATCGTGGATTCGGGAATGAAGTGATCAAAGCAATAGCGCTTGTCCGGAACGATCACGTAGTATCGTCCGCCATCGTCCAGGATATTTGCGACCTGCTGAAGATGGTGGATCAAATCGGGTTGGTGTTCGATACAGTGACAACTGATCGCAGCAGCGAACCTGTCGGGAACCACCGAAAGATCGCCGACGGGTGACGTGTAGTGAATTTGTGGAACAGCCTTTATTGGATACCCGATCTGCTCGGCCCTGGCGACCAATTGTTGACTATCAAGGACGTCGAAATACCGAACGTTTCCGCCAGTCACCTGGGGGTTACAGAACGGGCCGATTTCGAGGATCGAGCGGTTTGATCTCACTTCATTTAGAAAGTGCTCGCGCAATGACATGCGCGTGCCCAACCGCCCCTCTTGAGCGCCATGCTTCATAAAATGATCGTGGAGATGTTCGTCGCTCATATGAGCCAAATCGGCATAGCTGTTTCGATAGAAATCGACATCCAGATAAATGCCCATCGTCGCCATATTCTCTTGAATCATATCTTGGTACCGGGAACGTTTGTTCAGCACCTTCGGCCTTGATTTCGAAAGGCCATAGCCCCTCATATCTTTTCAAATGTTTGGAGAAATTCAGAAATCAGCTTGCCGCCGGTGACGATGTCGATCTCAGGTATCAGGCTGATGTCGACGTTAGGATCGTTGGCATAGTGTTGCATTAGGGAAGCGCGGTCAGCATGGTCCACATAGGAAACGTCGTAATGCGGCTTCCGTAGAAGTGCGGCATGCAAGGGGCCATATTCGATGCCCTTTCCGGCAAGGTTCAACGCCGAGGTAATGTTCTTGGTGCGCGGCTCTAGCGCTGAGGGAGACTTCCGGAAGAACCGCATCTGATTTTATTTCCTCATCACATACATAGACTGGCCGAGCACATGCTCATCGAGAACCGAAGCGTCGGCGTCGAATAATTTCTTCACATTGAAGCCGACCCTGGCCATTCTATCCTCTCCGATGTCAGCCTAGCGAGAAATCTTCGCGCCCTCTTGTCAAGTTCGGCGAATAGAAAGGATCATGTTCAATGATCTTTTTCCACCGTCTTTGCATATACATAATCTCACTCTTGAAACGCGCCATTTTTTCCGGAGCATCCTCGGCGCCGCGAGAGATGCTTTCAAGGTGGTAAAGCTCCGCATAGGGCGTCCAGACGTTTGTGTAGCCCGCTTCCTGCACTTTCAGGCAAAGGTCCACATCGTTGAAGGCGACCGTCAGGTCGATCTCATTGAGGCCCCCGACCTCTTCGAACACGCTTTTGCGGATCAGCAGACAGGCTGCGGTGACAGCGGAGAGGTTCTGCAGGACCTTCAGTCTGCTAAAATATCCTGGATGATGGCGCGGGAAGTGCTTATGCGAATGACCGGCGACACCGCCCACTCCAACAATCACCCCGCCATGCTGAACCGTGTCATTGGCATAATAGAGCTTGGCGCCGACACAACCCACATCCGGCTGGACGGCCCAGGAGGCCATTTCCGTCAGCCAGTCCGGCGAGATCACCTCGATGTCGTTGTTGACGAGGCCGATGATCGAGCCCTTCGCTTTTCCCACGGCGAAATTGTTGATCGCGGAATAGTTGAACGGCTTGTCGTAACGGAGCACACGGACATTCTTCGCTTTCTTCAGTTCCCTGAAATAAGCGAGCGTCTCCTCCTCCATCGAGCCATTGTCGACCACCAGAATCTCGTAATTCCCGTAGGTGGTCTTTTCGCGGATGGACTCCACACAATTGCGAAGGAGTTCAACCTTGTCGCGCGTTGGGATGATCAGGCTTACGAGCGGCTGCGGTTCGGGGACGAAAAACCGAAGGCGGTAAAAGGGTGTGCCGGGAGCTTCCTCAGCTTTCGCCGGGATATTCATGCGTTCGACATGTTCTTCCAGCGCACGCAACCCAGCCACATAGGCGTAGCTTTTCTGCGAACCGCCAAGCGCTGTCGAGCCTTCCACCGCGCGCCAATGGTAGAGCACCTTCGGAATGTGCCTAATTCTTTCAGGGCCAATGCGCTCGAAGACGCGCAGATTGAGATCATAGTCCTGGCTGCCCTCGAAGCCGGGGCGCCAGCCGCCGACGGCGCGGATATTTTCCGCCCGGTGCACGGTGAGGTGATTCAGATAGTTCTGTGAGCGGAAAAGCTCCCGCGAGAAATCCGGCTTGAAACAGGGGGCATAGCGCCTGCCTTCCGCATCGATCTTGTCTTCATCGCTGTAGATCAGTTCGGCGTCAGGATGGCGATCGATTTCCAGCACGATCTCGGCCAGCGCGTGCGAGCGCAGAAGATCGTCGTGGTCGAGCAACGCAACCCACTCGCCAGTAACCAGTTCCAGGGCAGAATTGGATGCATGCGAGATATGGCCGTTCTTATCGCGAAAGACGATTTTGATGCGCGGATCGCGTTTCCTATATTCGTTCAAAATGCGCCGCACATGCGGCTCCGTCGAGCAATCGTCCGCTATGCACAACTCCCAGTTCTCATGGCTCTGGGCGCGGACGCTCTCGATCGCCCCCCGCAGGAGGCTCTCTGGAGTATTGTAGACAGGCATGAGTACCGAAATGAGCGGCGGCTTCTCCAACAGAGCCAACCGCCGCCTCATGTCCGCAACGTCGAGGTCCGTTGGCGTATCGTTGAGCGCAATCCACCCTTCATATGTAGCACCCCCCAGTGCGCCTCGTGCTTCCGCGGATCGGAGGGTGGCCGCAAATCCCCTGAGGCCGCCTTGCCTCAAGATTTTTACAGCACGCGCGGCAAACCGCCCGAGAGAACGAGGGCTTGTCAGGTGGCGGGAGGCTAGCCCGGCGACAAGACGAGCATAATATTCGATCCGCCCCAGCCGACGCAGCCGGACACGGCCGATCGTGATCTGGCCGGCACGGTCGCTTGGATCGAAACGCAGGTTCAAGGCTGCTACATTAAGCGGGAAGGTCGCCGCTGCCAGGCCTTTGCCGTTCAAAAGAAACCGCAGATCGATCCGTTCGATTTCGTTGTACCCCCTGCCGCTGTCAACATAGAGGCGCGCGTCAGTCAACGCGTCCGTTTCAGCCGGGACGCGTACGCTGAGCCTGTAGTGTCCGGGGGGCAAAGGCCGGGAGCCCGGACAGAGGAGTTCGAACTGCGGATCATCGCCCGTTATTGTCCACTCCGTCGCCCCCTTGCCCAATGGCACGCCTTCCAGGTGATGAAGTGCGTTGAGCGTAATGGTCCGTCCGGCATAAAGAATTGCGTCAGTTGGGGGTGACACAAGCCTCTTCCAGATCGATCGGTATCGCCAGGTCCGGCTGCTGTGAACCAATTCGATTTCGTGATTCAAAAGGGCCATCTGCCGGTCGCGTTCCTGCAGCTTATGTTCGCGCTCCTGCAACTCACGCCGAAGCGTCGCGATGTCCTGGTCCCTTGCGGCGAGATTCGCGCCGGCCAACTGCAGTGCTTGCGCGGCCACGCGGAATTGCTCACGCTCGACCGTCAGCGCAGCAATCTCTTCTTCCAGCGCAGCGATCTCTTCCTCGCGACTTCTGACCCGCTCGCTTATCTCGACCATCTCACCGGAATAGGCCTCGATGCGTGCTTCCTGGCTTACCACCAACGCCCTGTTGGTTTCGATTTCCGCTTCCATGGTCGTCGTTCTCAGCGACCATGGGTTTCCGGTTTGGTCAGTCGCCTTGCTCCTCGTCTCGTCGAGAGCAACCATGCCCTCGTCGGCGAGCGCGACCTGCCCGTGCACGCTACGCGCACCCAGGACGTTTTCCGGAGTTGGCAACTTCGTTACAATGCAAAGCGAATTCAAGAACTCGACGGAATGAACCGATGCGAGAGAAGCTTCGTTGAATGCGACTTGGTGCCTCTCTGCGAAAGTCGCCAAGGCATCGACCCGACGGCGATCCAGCCCCCAATGCTCATGGTTGACCACATCAAGCAGGCGCTTGAAAAACGACATCGAGGAAAGCGGATCGTACAGACCGCCCTCGAACTCCTGCCAATAACTGCAATGCAGATCTTCGGCGATGTACATGCCCCCTTCGGAAAGGTGGGGGAAATATCGCGCGAACGAGCGTATTATATCCGAAGACAGGTGCGATCCGTCATCAATGATAATATCGAATTTTTTCGACCGCGAAACGATATCGCGCTCGACTTCATCAGTGTTGGCATCACCTATGGATATCTCGATCCTCTTGTCGTCGAAAACAAGATTTCCGCAGTCTGCATTTACATCGCAGCCAAGAATAAGTTCCGCATTGGGGAAATATTTCTGCCATATCTCCAGGGAGCCGCCGTTCTGAACTCCGATTTCCAGGATTCGAACCGGCCTGTCTCGATACTCTGAAAAAATATGGTCATAGGTGCTGAGATAGATCGACCATTTATCCGACACTTTGCCGCGATGCGCGTCGTACAGGTCACGAAGTGAAACGTCCTGCTTTGCAGGCCGTGCCGTTTTCGCTTTGGTGCGTGCCTTGCCAGCAGGCATCCCATCGCGCACGGTCTCGGGTGACGAGTGCTTGTTCATGCCGTCAATGCCTGTTTCGTCTCACTGTCGAGAAGCCGGCGCACCACCGCCTCGGTCGATTGACGCCAATCCGGTGCGTTCCAGCCGAAGATGGAGGCGAATTTCGCGTTCGATAGCCGGGAATTGGCGGGGCGGCGCGCCTTGGTCGGATAGTCCATCGTAGCAATGTCCCGTACCCGCGCCCAAGGACCACCAAACACGCGGCTTGTGTCCAGGATATGACGGGCAAAGCCGCTCCAGTTGGCCTCGCCGGTTCCGGCCAGATGATAGAGGCCGGATGTGGCGGCGCCCTCCTGCAGCTGTGCCGCCGCGTGCAGGATCGCGTCGGCGATATCAAGTGCCGATGTTGGATTTCCCCACTGATCGGCCACCACCGCGATCTCGTCGCGGTCGGCGGCCAGCCGCAGCATGGTTTTCACGAAATTCTTGCCGAACGGGCTGTAGACCCATGCCGTGCGCAGGATCAGATGGCGCGGATTGGCTGCTGCAACCGCCTGCTCGCCGGCAAGCTTGGAGGCGCCATAGACGCTGGTTGGTGCGGTCGCGTCGGTCTCGACATAGGCGGCGTCCTTGGTGCCGTCGAAGACATAGTCGGTCGAAAGATGGATGACGGGAACGCCGAGGCGGCTTGCTGCTTGCGCCACCTTGCCGGCGCCGACGGCGTTCACCGCGAATGCCAGATCGGGCTCGTCTTCGGCCTGATCCACCGCCGTGTAGGCGGCAGCCGACACGACGATATCAGGCTTCGCGGCCGCGATGGCTTCGATCACCGTGTCGGGTTTTGCCAGATCGAGTTGCGGACGGCCAATGGCGATGACCTCAACGCCGGCGGCCCCCTGGCCGGCCTCCAGGAGGCTTGCCGCGACCTGCCCGTCGCGTCCGGTGACAACCAGCCTCACGCCGCCCCCTTGCGTGCTTCGCCCAGCCGTTCACCGGCATAGCGCTGCTCGCGGATCGGTCCCCACCACCATTTGTTGTCGAGAAACCAGTCGACGGTCTTGGCGAGGCCGCTGTCGAAATTCTCATTGGGCGCCCAGCCCAGGTCCCGGCCTATCTTCGAGGCGTCGATGGCATAGCGGCGATCGTGACCGGGGCGGTCGGTGACGAAGGAAATCAGGTCGCGATAGCTCTTGCCCCCTGCCCGCGGCCGCCTGCTGTCGAGGAGATCGCAGATCGTCTCGACGACGCCAAGGTTCGTCCGCTCGGAATTACCGCCGACATTGTAGCTTTCGCCCGGCAGTCCCCTGGTCGCGACAAGTTCCAGCGCGCGCGCGTGATCCTCGACGAACAGCCAGTCGCGCACATTGGCGCCGGCGCCATAGACCGGCAGCGGCTTTTCATCGAGCGCATTGAGGATGACCAGCGGGATCAGCTTTTCGGGAAAGTGATAGGGTCCGTAATTGTTCGAGCAGTTGGAAAGCACGACCGGCAGGCCATAGGTTTCGTGCCAGGCCCGCACCAGATGGTCCGAGGCCGCTTTCGAGGCTGAATAGGGCGAGGATGGCGCGTAGGGCGTTTCCTCGACGAACATGCCGCCATCGAAGGGAAGATCGCCGAACACCTCGTCGGTCGAGACATGATGGAAGCGGAAATGACTCTTCCTGTCTTCGGGCAGGCCGCGCCAGTATTCCAGCGCGGCATTGAGCATCTTGTAGGTGCCGACGATGTTGGTCTCGATAAAGGCGCCCGGCCCATCAATCGAGCGGTCGACATGGCTCTCGGCGGCAAGGTTCATGACGATGTCGATATCGTCGCGCCGGAGGATGTCGAGCACGGCCCTTTCGTCGCAGATGTCGGCCTGCGCGAAGCGATAATTGTGTGCGTTCTCGATCGGCCGCAGCGAGGCCAGGTTTCCCGCATAGGTAAGCTTGTCGAGATTTGTCACCCGATAGGCCGGGTTGGCGCATAGATGCCGGCACACCGCCGAACCGATAAAGCCAGCACCGCCCGTCACCAGAAAATTCATGCCGCTGTCCTCAAATAACCCATCAGGCGAACACCTCGGCGGCAGCCAGCAGCGGCGCCTTGAGGTCCTTGTCCGAGAGCTGGAACCCGCCGGTCAATGACGGCCATTCGATGCCGATGGCGGGATCGTCGAAACGGATCGACCGGTCATGCGCCTGTGAATATGTGTCGGTCACCTTGTACAGGACCTCGGTGTCGGGCACGAGCGTCACGAAGCCGTGCGCGAAGCCTTTCGGCACCAGTATCTGATTGCCCTTTTCGGCCGACACTTCGAGAGCGACCCATTTTCCGAAGGTTTTCGAGCCGCGGCGAATGTCGACCGCGACATCGAGAATGCTGCCCCGGATGACGCGCAGCAGCTTGTCCTGGGCGCGGGGCGGAAGTTGGTAGTGAAGCCCTCGCAAGACGCCCGCCGCGGCGGAATAGGAATGATTGTCCTGCACGAAAGCCAGGTCTATGCCGGCCTGCGAAAAGCGCTCGGCATTGTAGGTTTCCACGAAGAAGCCGCGCGCGTCGCCATGTCGCTTCGGAACGATTTCCAGCACGCCATCGATGCCAAGGGGCCTGACTTCCAACACCTAGCCCTCCGAAAGGTCGACGACACGCCGGCGCAGATAGGCGGCATATTCATTCTTGCCCAAATGGTCGGCGCGACGCAGAACCTGGTCCACGGTCAGCCACCCCTGTTCAAAGGCGATCTCTTCGGGACAAGCGACCTTGATGCCCTGGCGGTGCTCGATGGTGCGCACGAATGACGAGGCCTCATGCAGGCTGTCATGCGTGCCGGTGTCGAGCCAGGCAAAGCCGCGCCCTAACCGATGCACATGCAACTGGCCACGCTCGAGGTAGACATTGTTGACCGCCGTGATCTCGAGCTCGCCGCGCGCCGAGGGCCGGATGGCAGGGGCGATGTCGACGACGTCGTTGTCATAGAAGTAGAGACCGGTGACCGCCCAGTTGGATTTCGGCACCTGCGGCTTTTCCTCGATCGTCAGTGCCGTTCCCGTGGCCTTGTCGAAGGAAACCACGCCATAACGCTGGGGATCCTCGACATGATAGGCGAACACCGAAGCGCCCTTTTCGCGCGAGGCAGCGTCGCGGCAAAGCTGCGACAGCCCATCGCCGAAATAGATGTTGTCGCCGAGGATCATCGACACGTTGTCCTTGCCGATGAAACTGCGGCCGATGATGAAGGCTTCCGCCAGCCCGTTGGGCTGCGGTTGCTCGGCATAGGACAGGTCGAGGCCGAACTCCGATCCATCGCCAAGCAGTTCGCGAAAAACCGGCAGGTCACGCGGCGTCGAAATGATCAGAATTTCGCGGATACCCGCGAGCATCAGAACGCTCAGCGGATAATAGATCATCGGCTTGTCGTATATCGGCAGAATTTGCTTAGAGACGGCTAATGTTAGTGGATAAAGACGCGTTCCACTGCCTCCAGCAAGGATAATTCCTTTCAAGAAGCTCTCCTCGACATGCCTGAACCCCCCGGCCCTAGCCGCCCGTGCTTAGGTTCCATGCAGTGGCTTGTCAATCTCGGCGTTCGGCAAACGACCGGACCAGATTTCGGCAGCAACCCCATAGCCCATTCCAGGCAAATCCAGTCTCTCATCTTGCCAGAGCCGACGGCCTGACGGGAACAAGCTGATTGTCATCTAGGACCTCGGTCGACTCGCCTCTTTGGCTGAACCGCTCAGCGAATCCTTGTGAAAGATGATGCCATTCATATGGGCGAAAGTCATCGCAAGTGCTGCCGTTCGCATGGGATAATCGACCAGGGAATAAACGAGCAGAAACGATACCCAAAAAAATACCCACAAATACCCAAATATGCGGGACCATGTGATTTCAGAGGGGCGCAGCTACTCGTCTGTCCAGATCACGCGCCTTTCCCATCTGATCTCAACCAACCGTCGGAACCGGATCGTTTCGAGTTCCTGCCCCACCGGGTGAAATAGCTCGGCGTCCATCGAGTCTTTGCGCCCGCATATTTGGCAGCGAAGCTTAGTGCGCAACTGGTCAATGGTGACGTTGCCGATCACCTCTCGAAGTTCCTTCGGCTTGTAGAACCGTTTGACATTGCAAAGGCCGCATCGGACCCGCGCCACTTGTCCTGCGTTGTCCGCATGCATCAAGGTCCACGGGACGCCTTTTGGCCATTTGTGTTGTTGTTCCGGCATCATTCCAAATGAGGAAAATATTCCTCTGCGGTCAAGAGAGGGAATTGACATTTGTTCCCTTTTCGTTCACTATTGGACCAACTCCCGCTACGAGGCCAAAATGCCACTTCGCTTGATCATCGATGGTGCTTCACCCGAGGAATGCACTCACGGGATAGCCGCGGCCGAGGCGGTTTTTAGAAATTCCGGAGTTACTTACGAGGATTCTATGAGCGGTGTGCTTGCACTTGAGTTGTGGGATAGGAAGGGGTTTCCAGTGGGCGAGAAGCCGAGTGAGGAAGAGCAAGCAGCCGCAAGCGTTTGGTTCCTGGCTGAGCGCGCCGCTTGCGAAGCTTGCTGCGCCGGATGGCCCGAGGAAAAAGTTGTTCGAAATCGCGCCTTGGCTGTTGGACCCGGTGAACCGAAAGTGAAAACGGTCAATCCGGCGACGTGGCCCGATAGGAAGCGGCTCTATCCTCAGATCATAGAGCGTCTTGAAACGGCAGTCGGACCTGATCGGCAACTAGACATCGACATCTGCTATGTGATGGGTTGGGTTAATGAGCCCGGAACGCCGGAAGAGGCAGCCGAAATAGGTCTGCCCTATCTCACCGCTAATCTAGCCGAGGTAGCCGCAATTACTGAGAAATCCCTCAAGGGCTGGAAGATCGCGGTCGACCAAGAGCCCTGCGATGCCCGGATCATTGATTTGCACGAAGATGACGACAGGAGTGTGGCGGCATGGCGTTACTTTGACGGCAGCGTTCAGATGGATAAGCCGCCGGCCAACACTGCGATTGCTCTGACGCTAGCGGCTATGCGGCTTCAGGCAATTAGCTTTCTTGATCAGGCATGGTAACCCGCAGCCGGAGCATCCCGACGCCATCGGTCATCGACCGGAATTGGCCGCACCAGGTTGCGTTACCCGATGATACCTGCACGGACCGGAACTTCACCATAATCACAAAGTTCTGTCAGGAACGGGGATTCATGTACCAGACCAGGCAGGTGCAAGCGGTATGGCCGAATGGAAAGTATAGAGAATACCGGCTCTATTGCTTCGCCGAAGCTACAGCGGCAGCAGCGTTCCGAGATCATTTCGAGGGCGTCATGTTCGACCCGAAGCGCGATCGAGAAAATGGCAATGTGCGGGGCATCTGGCGCCGCACCGGTGAGTATGGGCGAATCCTTGATCTCGGTCCGCTCACTGTTCCCGAGATCCTGCGCGACTAGGGGCAAGGCATGTGCGGTCGCTACACCAGATACCTGACCTGGTCGGAAATCCACCGGCTCTATAGGCTGACGGCGCCAGCGGAGATCGGCCGCAACGACGCTCCTCGCTACAACATCGCGCCGACCGAGGAAGTCCCGTTCGTCACGGCCGGCGAAAACGGCAGTCACAAGCTCCGTGAGGGCCGCTGGTGGCTCGTGCCGTTCTGGGCGAAAGAGATGCCCAAGGCTGCAATGTTCAACGCCAGGATCGAAGGCGTCGATACCGCCCCGGCCTTCCGTGATGCGTTCAAGTCGAAGCGCTGTCTGATCCCGGCCGACGGCTTCTACGAATGGACCATCTCGCCAGCCGACGGCAAGAAAGACCCTTGGCATATCTACTTGCCCGGCCACGCGCCGTTCTCATTTGCCGGCTTGTGGGCCTACAACTCCAACCTCGACATCACCAGTTGCACCATCATCACCGAGCCCGCCGGTGACCCGATGAAGAACCTGCACGATCGGCAGCCGGTCATCCTCGACCATGCCTACTATGATGCGTGGCTGGATCCGGCGACGCCCAAGGGCGACTTGAAAGACATTCTCAGTCACGACATCGACGGCCAACTGCAGTTCAATCGCGTCGGCCGCGACGTCAACGCGACGCTGATCAACAAGCAGCCCAACGACCATTCCGCCTTGGTCGGGCCGATCAATCCTCTCTAACTATGCTGATTTGCGGCTCTTGGCCTTTGGCCGGTCTTGGTTGATGCCTTCCTTGGCGAGGCTCTTTCGAAGAACCGAGGCCAGGTCGACCACGTTCTCCTTGGGTTTCGGCGCCGGTTTCGGGGGCTTTTTGCCCTTGCGCTTGGCGTCGATCATGGCAATCAGCGCATCCTCGTAGGTGTCTTCGAATTTCGAAGGATCGAACTTCGTCACCTTCTTGTCGATGAGAAGTCCTGCGATTTCGAGCAAATCCGCATCGTCTTTTGGGCTTTTCACGTCATCGAAGACAGTGTCTTCCGACGTCATCTCATTGTGGGTGCGCAGCTCGGTCAGCAACATCCCCTTACCAAGGGGTTGGATCAACACTTCGCGCCCGCGCTGATAGAGTACGACGCAAGAGCGTGCCGCGACGCGCTTCTTGGCCATCGCGTCGCGCAGGACGGCAAAGGCCTCCAGGGAAGCGCCATCTGCCGGGATCAAGTAGTATGGTTTCTCCAGATAACGTGTGTCGATCTCGGCAACCGGAACGAAGGAATCGACATCAAGCGTATGCTGGGACGTCAGTTTCAGTTTCTTGATCTCGTCCGGCTCGACGTGGATGAAATCGCCCTTGTCAGCTTCGTAGCCTTTGATCTGATCTTCGGCTTCGACAACATCGCCGGTCTCTTCGTCGACATAAGCACTCTTGACGGGTAAACCGTCCTTGCGGTTCAAAATCTTGAAGTGGATCTTGGATGCCTCGCTTGTGGCACCAACTATCTTCACCCCGCATGACACGGAACCGACCTCAGAAAGCCCTTCCAGACCGCGCGTGGCGCCACCATGCCGTTTCTCCTAGACGTGCCGATGTCGGCACAACGTCAGCCACACGGTTCTGTTCCGCGACGTGGGCAGCACTCCTTTTCCGCAGCCCAAGAATTATTCCTCCCGGTAGTCCAACAGCTTCGCATGGCGAAGCTTCTCCTCGCCTTTCAGGAACCGCACGCGACCGACCAGACCAGGCTTGAGCCATTCGGCCTTTTCTTTCTTTAGACCGATGGGCACTGGTCCGCCGACTTTCCCTTGCACCCGATCCCAAAGTCGCTGGCGCTTGTCGGCTTTAAAGGCAACGAAAGCGCCGCCGGCATAGCGACCTTTGTCGGCCATCAGCACCATTGCGGGCTTTCCCGCCTCGCGCTGCACGCCAATGATGTCCATTTCCTTTTCGGCATAGCACTTGATCTTGCGCCAGTTCATCGTCGGTCCGCTGCGGTAGACGCTGTCCTTACGCTTTGAGACCATGCCCTCCAGCCCTGCCCTGTCGACTAGGTGATAAACCGCGTCGCCAGTGCCGGGCATGGCTTTGCTGACCTGGATGCGGCCAACGGCTGGAACCAGTTCCTGCAGGATTTCGCGGCGGTCTTCCACCGGCATGTTGCGCAAATCATGCCCGTTCAAGTGCAGAAGATCGAACGCCACCAGATACAGGTCGCGCGACGGCTTACGGCGGGTGACGGCTGACTGCAGGGCGTGAAAATCGGACAGGCCGGCCTCATTGACCGTGATTGTCTCGCCATCAACGATGAAACTCTCCGCCTCGATTGCCTCCGCCTCTCCGGCAAGTTCGATATAGCGGCTGGTCCAGTCGTAACCGTTCTTGGTGAACAGCCGAACTCCATTTTCATCCTTGATAATCTGAGTGCGATACCCGTCAAATTTGATCTCATGAAGCCAATCGTCCCCCTGCGGTGGCGTGTCAACCAGTTCGGGCTCCATGGGCTTGATGAACTTCAGAGGCATGCGCTGACTCGCATATTGCGATTCAATTAGCGCTCGCTAAAATAGTTCCGGAACATTTTAGACGAATTGAAAGTTCGACAGCTATGACAAAGCTAGGCGCACTCGGGCCGCCAATAACAGGTTACCGTCCCCGCCCAAAATACGCCTTGTACCACTCGACAAACCGGCCGACGCCCTCCGTCACCGTCGTCGTC
>NZ_RZQL01000390.1 GCF_003997935.1 Mesorhizobium sp. M7A.F.Ca.US.006.01.1.1 | reverse complement strand
GACCTAAAGAAACGTCGAGTCCGGTCGTATCGACCCCACCCGGCCCTGCGGGCCACCCTCCCCTCGAGGGGGAGGGAAAGGTCGTGCCTATCCTGTTCTATCGTTCGATGCTGCTGGCCGCCGATGTAGCGCCCATCGATGCGATCGTCGGAGCACTGCGGCAGTGCGGCATCAACCCGGTCCCCATCTTCGTCTCCAGCCTCAAGGACCCGGCATCCCTGGCGTTCGTGGAAACCACACTCGCCGCGCTGAAACCCTCGGCAATCATCACCGCGACTGCTTTCGCGTCCGGCGCCGAGCCCGGCAATGAGACCCTGTTCGACCGCGCCGGCGTACCCGTCTTCCAGGTCATCGTCGCCACCACCCGCCGCGACGTCTGGGAGAACAACCAGCGCGGCCTGGCGCCCGCCGACCTTGCCATGCACGTCGTGCTGCCGGAGCTCGACGGCCGCATCCTCGCCGGCGCGATCTCTTTCAAGAGCGAGAGCGAGACCGATCCCGCACTTGGCCACCGCGCCTTCGCCAACCGGCCGGAACCCGATCGCGTGGCGCAGGTGGCGGACCGCATCGCGGCCTTCATCCGTCTGCGGGAGACGTCCCGTGCCAAGCGCAAGCTGGCCATCCTGATACCCGATTATCCCAGCGCCCCCGGCCGCACCGGCTATGCCGTCGGCCTCGATGTGCCGTCGAGTGTGCTGGCCATGCTGCACGACCTGAGCGAACAGGGCTATGGCGTTGAGGGGATTCCGGAGACGCCGCGTGAGTTGCTGGGGCTGCTGGAGCGGGGCAATGATGGGCTTAAGCTAGAAGACTATCTCAACTTCTCTAAGGACGTGTCGGCTGCGGCAATGGCTGCCGTAGAGGCGGCCTGGGGGACGGCGGAAGACGAGAGCGGTTTGCGCGAGGCGCCCCCCTCTGTCCTGCCGGACATCTCCCCCACAAGGGGGGAGATTGAGCTGTCATCTGCGCTTTCGCCAATCTCAAACGTTGCAGGATGGGTGCCGGCGACGGAACTGCCAATCTCCCCCCAAGTGGGGGAGATGTCCGGCAGGACAGAGGGGGGCGCCTCGCGCAAACCTTCCCTATCAAGCAAAAGACACTTCCCCTTCCGCGCTGCCACCTTCGGCAACGTCACCGTAGCACTCGCCCCCGATCGTGGCCGCTCCGTCGACCGCCGCGCCGACTACCACGACCCGACACTGCCCCCGCGCCATGCGCTGATCGCCTTTGGCCTCTGGCTGCGCAAGTCCCTCGGTGTCCACGCGCTTGTCCATGTCGGCGCCCATGGCACGCTGGAATGGCTGCCGGGCAAGACGGTCGCGCTTTCGGAGAACTGCTTTCCCGAAATCGTCACCGGCGCATTACCCGTCATCTATCCGTTCATCGTCTCCAACCCGGGTGAGGCAGCACAGGCCAAGCGGCGCATCGCCGCCGTCACGCTTGGCCATCTGCCGCCGCCACTGACTGGTGCCGGGTTGGATGAAAACCAGCATAAACTCGAGCGACTGGTCGATGAATATGCCCAGGCCGATGGGCTCGACCGCCGCCGCCGCGACCGTCTGGCCAAGCTGATCGTCGACACCGCGCAAAAAACCGGCCTCGCCTCCGAAGCCGGCGTCGCTAGGACCGATGCGCCCGACGAAGCCCTGCGCCGCATCGACGCCTGGCTCTGCGACCTCAAGGATTTTGCCATCAAGGACGGGCTGCATATCTATGGCCGCGCTCCGGAGGACGAGCCCGACGCCATGCGCCGCCAAAGTGCAGCGTCCGAGAAGGCGGCGCTGCTCGCCGCGCTCGATGGCCGCCACGTCAAGGCAGGGCCGGCCGGCGCGCCGGCGCGTGGCCGTTCCGACGTCTTGCCCACCGGCCGCAATCTGTTCACCTCGGACCCGCGCACCATGCCGACGCCGACCGCCTATGATCTGGGCAAGGCAGCGGCGGAAGAAGTCGTGCGCGGCTATATGCAATCGCATGGCGACTGGCCGCGCTCGCTGGTCATCGATCTCTGGGGCTCGGCCTCGCTGCGCACCGGCGGCGAGGAGATCGCGCAAGGCCTGGCGCTGATGGGCTGCCGGCCGCAATGGGATTCGGCGACCGGCCGCATCACCGGCATCGAGGTGCTGCCGCCGGCGGCCCTCGGCCGCCCGCGCGTCGATGTCACCTGGCGCATCTCAGGCCTGTTCCGCGACATGTTCCCGACCCAGATCGCGCTGATCGATGCCGCCGCCAACGCGGTTGCCGCCCGTGACGAGGACGATACGGAAAATCCGCTCGCGGCCAAAACCCGCGCCGACGGCAAGATCAGCCCGCGCATCTTCGGCACCTCACCCGGCACCTACGGCGCCGGCGTCGAGGACCTTTTGTCCAGTGGCGACTGGGCGGCGCGCGAAGAGATCGGCCGCGCCTATCTCGACGCCACATCGCATGCCTATGGCGGTGCCGAGGGCGAAGGGATCTCCGCGCCCGGCGCCTTCGAGGGCCGCCTCGCCGAAGCCGATCTCCTCGTCCACACCGGCGACGACCCCGGCCGCGACATCCTCGAAGGCTCCGCCGACGTCGCCTTCATCGGCGGCTTTTCGGCAGCCTTGGCAACACTCGGCAGAAATGCCGACGTCATCGTGCTCGACACCACGGACCCGCAAAAGCCGAAGCCGCGCTCGGTCAGTGAGGCCGTATCGCGTGTCGTGCGTGCTCGCGCCGTCAATCCACGCTTCATATCAGGCCAGATGCGGCACGGCCCGCGTGGCGCCTCGGAATTCGCCGAAACCGTCGACCGGCTGGTCGACTTCGCCGAAACGACTCACGCCATTTCGGGAACGCTGATCGAGGCAGTGCATGATGCCTATTTGGGCGATCCTTTGGTCCGCGCCTTCATCCTGCGCGAAAACCCCGCCGCGGCAAAAATCATCGCCGAGCGCTTCCTGTCGGCGCGCCGGCGTGGCCTCTGGCATCCCTTGCGCAATTCCATCGACGACGATTTGACAGCCCTGATTGCCGAAGCAGAAGCGCTTGGGGTGGCGGCATGAACGCCTTCTCGCGCCGCGGCGACTGCCCGGCTTTGTCCGCGCCGATGCAAACCGGCGACGGCCTGCTGGTGCGGCTCAATCCGTCTTCTGGAGGCCCGTCTTCTGGAGGCCCATCTTCTGGAGGATTGTCGCCGAAGCTTTTGATTGGACTCTGCGAATCCGCTTTGCGGCATGGCAATGGCATCATGGAGGTCACCGCGCGCGGCAGCCTGCAGATACGCGGGCTGACGGCGGACAGCGCGGCACTGCTGGCGGCGGAGGTCGATGCGCTGGATATTGCGGTTCGCACAGACGTGCCGGTCGAGACCGGGCCGCTGGCCGGCATTGATCCGCAGGAGATTGCCGATCCCCGACCGCTGGCGGAACGGATCAGGGCGGCGGTCGAGGATGCTGGGCTGACGCAACGGTTGGGGCCGAAGGTTTCGGTCGTGGTCGACGGCGGCGGGCAGCTTGGGCTGGATACGGTGACGGCCGATGTGCGGCTTGCCGCAACGCGCACTGGTGCGGGAATCCAGTGGCGGGTGTCTGTCGCGGGTGATGGGCAGAATGCGAGGCCGCTAGCGTTTACTGATGAAGGTGCGGCCCGCGATATCGCAGTCGCGGCTTTAAGAATGATTGCCGAGAAGGGTCGGGAGGCCCACGCAAGGGATCTGTCGGAGAGGCAATTGGCTTCTCTCGCAGGCTGGCATTCTACGGCGCCCCCCTCTGTCCTGCCGGACATCTCCCCCACGAGGGGGGAGATTGCGCTGTCATCGCCGCTTTCGCCAATTACCAGCGTTGCAACGCCCACTGTCCAACCTACTGCAGAGGGAGAGCCGGCGCCCGAACTGCCAATCTCCCCCCTCGTGGGGGAGATGTCCGGCAGGACAGAGGGGGGCGCCGTAGAGCGCGCCCGCTCGCCTATAGGCGTCTTCGACATAAAAACCGCCATCGCCCTCGGCATTGGCCTCCCCTACGGCAGCATGCCGGCGGACAAGATCATTGCGCTCGCCCAACACGCCCTCTCCCTCGGCACAACCGAAATCCGCCTCGCCCCAGGCCGCGCCCTGCTTT
>NZ_RZQL01000389.1 GCF_003997935.1 Mesorhizobium sp. M7A.F.Ca.US.006.01.1.1 | reverse complement strand
ATCGTGGTCAGTCCTGCCGCATCGCGCTTGTCCATCAAATCGTGAGTCACCTCGGTCTGGCCATAGACGGTGACATGCCTGCCGCCGGTCAGCGCTTCGAGATCGATGCGATGCAAGCGTCCGTCGAAGGCGAGCGAGATGCCGGAATGCGGCAGCCCTTCGGCATGCAGCCTTGCCGCCGCGCCGGCCTGCTCCAGCAGTTCGACCGTGCCCTGTTCGAGCACCCCTGCCCGCACGCGGCCAAGCACGTGCTCGCGGCTTGCGCGTTCCAGAATGACCGTCTCGACACCGATGCCGGCCAGCAATTGCCCAAGCAGCAGGCCGGACGGTCCGGACCCGACGATGACGATTTGCGTGCGCATCAGCGGCCGAGACTTTCGACCTGTGCGGCCAGTTCGGCGGCAAGGCGCAGCGACGCGGCCGTTGCGACGACCATCTGCGGCAATAATAGCCACTCCAGCGTCCAGGCCGCGCCCGACCGCTCCTGCTCATGCACGAGCGCGTGATGCATGCCGGCAAGCTGCGTGGCATTGAAGCGGGCAAGCGCCACCAGCGCTTCAGCCTTCACCGGGTTCTGCTTGTGCGGCATGGCCGACGAGCCGCCGCCGCCGGAAAGCTCGATCTCGGTTCCATCCTGTGCCATCAGCGCGATGTCCTGGCCGAACTTGCCGAGGCTGCCTGATACCAGCGACATCAGGCCGGCAAAATCGGCGAGCGCGTCACGCTGGCTCTGCCATTGCGGTGCGTCGCCAAGGCCGAGCTTTGCGGCTAGTGCTGCGCGCACCACCGAACCTTTGTCGCCTAGCTTTTCCAGCGTGCCGGCAGCACCGCCGAACTGCACAACCAGCAGGCGCCTGGACTGTTCCGACAACCTCTCCTGATGCCGTTGCAGCGGCGCCCGCCACGCCCTGACGCGATCGGCCACATTAATCGAAATCGCCTTCTGCATGCGCGTCATTCCAGTCAGCGCCCTGCTTCCAAAGCGCTCTTCGAGCGAAGCGAGGCGCATGACTGTTTCGGTCAACAGCAGATCGAGATGCTCGACGACGGATTTGAGCCGAAGCATCAGGCCGGTGTCGATGACATCCTGGCTGGTCGCACCGAAATGCACTTTCTGGCCATGCGGTTCGCCAGCCGCCGCCCTGATCTGGCGCACGAGTTCCGGCACCATGACGCCGTCCCTGGCGATGCCGGCCCGCAGCAAGGCCGTGTCCGGGCGGAACGTGGCAAGTGCGGCCACGATCGCCGCCGCCGCCTCTCTGGTGATGATCCCGTTTTCGGCCTCGGCTTGAGCCACCGCCCGCTCGAAGACCAGCATTGCATCGATTTCCGCCTCGACGGAAAAGTGCCTCGCCGCCTCGTCGTCGCCGAGAAGAGCGGAGAGCAGTGGGTGGTCGAAGGGCGATACGGTCATGTCCTGCTCCTCCTGACCATCAGCTGTCGAAGAAGACCGTTTCCTTCTCCCCCTGGAGATGGACGTCGAAGACGTAGGTGTCGCCCTGGCGCTCGGCGATCAGCGTCGGCACGCGAACGCGGTGCTCTATGCGCGCCAGGATCGCATCCCCGGCATTGGCCTTTTCCTCATCGGAAAAATACAGCCGTGTGTGCAGGCCGAGATTGATGCCGCGCGCGACGATCCAGAGCGTGATGTGCGGCGCCATCAGGCTTCCATCCCTGAACGGCACGCGACCTGGTTTGATCGTCTCGAACGCACACAGGCCGGTTTCCATGTCGGTCGCGCAACGGCCCCAGCCGAAAAAGTTCGGATCGGCGGTGTCGCGCAATTCGGCGGGCGAATTGTAGAGCCCGTCGGCATCCGCCTGCCAGATCTCGATCAGCGCGTCCTTGAGCGGCGTGCCGGAGCCGTCGAGCACCCGGATGCGCAAGCCGATGCGCTCGCCCCTGGTCTTGTCGTTGACCATGGTCGCACCAAGGTCGGTCGGATAGACGCCGCCGATGCCGCAGAAATTGGGCGTCAGCCCGATATGGACGTAGGGTCCGGCGGTCTGCGAGGGGCTCTCCCGGAGCCGGTCGAGCGATTGAGCCATCAATTGCCCTCCAGCCTGTTTTCGAACAGCGATGCGCGGCGCCCGCGCAGCACGATGTCGAACTTGTAGGCGCGGGCGTCGAAGGGGATCGTTGCTTGCATGTCGAGCGTGGCGATCAGCGTTTCGATGGCTGCCTTGTCGGGGATGCCGCGCACGATCGGGCATTGCCAGATCAGCGGATCGCCCTCGAAATACATCTGCGTGATCAGCCGCTGCGCGAAGCCGTGGCCGAAGACCGAGAAATGGATGTGCGAGGGCCGCCAGTCGTTCGGCCCGTTCGGCCAGGGATAGGGACCGGGCTTGACGGTGCGAAAGGCATAGCCGCCATCGTCGCCTGTAATGGCGCGCCCGCAGCCGCCGAAATTCGGATCGAGCGGCGCCAGATAACCGTCCTTCTTGTGGCGGTAGCGGCCGCCGGCATTGGCTTGCCAGAATTCGAGCAGCGCGCCGGGTACGCCAACACCGCGTTCGTCGAGCACCCGGCCATAGACGATGATGCGCTCGCCGAGCGCGCTCTCGCCGGGCCTGGCGAAATTGTGGATCAGGTCGGCGTCGAGTTCGCCCAATATCGCGTGGCCGAAAACGGGACCTGCAATCTCCGACAGCGTGTTGTCGAACGACAGCAGCGCCTTCTGCGGCGAACGCAGCACGGAGGTCTTGTAATTCGGCGTCAGAACAGGCGGATGCCAGGTCCGGTCGCGCTGGAAGAAGGCGCCGGTCTCGGGCCTCCGGTTCGAGCCGGACTCAGCGGGCATTCTGGCTTCCGTCCATTTCCGAAAACACGTCCTTGGCTATTCTGAAGGCACGGTTGGCGGCCGGCACGCCGGCATAGATGGCGACATGCAGGAACGCCTCGCAGATATCGTCGCGCGAGGCGCCGGTGTTGACGGTGGCGCGCACATGCATAGCAACCTCCTCATCATGGCCGAGTGCGGCCAGCAGCGCCAGCGTGACGATCGAACGCTCACGCTTGGTCAAGCCCGGCCGCGCCCACACGGTTCCCCAGGCGGCCTCGGTGATCAGCTCCTGGAAAGGCTGGTCGAAATCGGTGGCGGCGACCTCGGCCCGGTCGACATGGCGGTCGCCGAGCACGAAGCGCCGCACCGCGAGGCCGGTGCGATATCTGGCTACGTTGCCGGGGACTTCATCCATGGGTTTCTGCTCCAGGGGCAAGCGATGCGATAAAACCGCGGATCAGGGCTAACAGCGCTTCAGGCTGTTCGACGCAAGGAATGTGCCCGGCGTCGCGGATGATTTCAAAGCGCGCGCCGGGGATCAGCGCGGCCAGCGAGCGGACGAGATCGGGAGGCGTCGAGCCATCCTGGTCGCCGGCGACGCAGAGCGTCGGCACCGCGATGTGGCGTGCAGCATCGGTGAAATCCGCATCGCGAACGGCCGCGCAAGTCCCGAGATAGCCGGCAAGCCCTTGCCTCGTCATCATGTTCCAATAGCCGTCGAGCTCTGCCAGACGCGCCGTGTGGAAGGCGGGGGTGAACCACACTTTGAGCACGCCATCGGCAATGGCCTGGATGCCCTTGCTTTCGACGGTCGCGATGCGTGTGTTCCAGCTCTCCGCCGTGCCGATCTTGTGGGCCGTGTCGCAGAGGATCATGGCATCTAGGATATCGGGGCGCCTAGCATAGAGCCCCTGCGCGATCATGCCGCCGACCGACAGGCCGCACAGCACGACCTTGCTCAAGCCGAAATGATCGATGAGGCCTAAGAGATCATCGACATGATCGTCGATCGACCTGATGTCGCCGATATCGGACAGCCCGTGACCGCGTTTGTCGTAGACCAGCAGCGGCATTTCACCATCGAGTGCCGAGACAATTTCGTCCCAGATCCGGAAGTCGGTGCCAAGCGAATTGATGAATATGATCGGGCGCGCATTGCCGGTCGCCTTGATGTGGCGATGGTGCAGCGTGATGCCGCCGATGGTGACGAATGGCACGATTTCGGTCCTCCATCCCCACATTGCACAAGGCGTTTGGTTCAGTAAAATGATATTTTGCGCCGTTTCATTAACTCAGAGG
>NZ_RZQL01000388.1 GCF_003997935.1 Mesorhizobium sp. M7A.F.Ca.US.006.01.1.1 | reverse complement strand
CCGCCCCCCCTCATAGGCCCGCCGTGCCCACACCGTCATCTCGTCGGGGTCATCGAAAGCGCTGTCGGGAACGCTCCAGTAGGGCATGGCGACCAGCTTGCCGTGGCGCGAGCCGGTATAGGTCCATTGCGTGCAGCCGGCGGCCTCGAACTCGGGCGCGCTTTGCTCGTCGGCCTTCAGCAGCAATTCGCCGCGCAACACGATGGCGACGATGACGCCGTCGAAATAGATGCCCTTGCCGCCGAACAGTTTTCGGATGCTGACTGGGCCGAGGCCCTCGAACAGTTCGGCGATGCGTTCATTATCCATGCCGCGATCATGTCATCGGCATTTGGCCTTGTCATCGCCGCAACCAAAATCATGCTGACAGGTTGAAATACGATCGATCGGAGTTTCCATCGCCATGCCGCTTCTGCTCAAAGGGTCCTGCCGCTGCAATGCCGTCCGTTTCGAGGTGGAGAGCCACACGCCGGCGCCATTCATGCTGTGCTACTGTTCGATCTGCCGCAAGCAGCAGGGCGGCGGCGGGTTTGCCGTCAATCTCGGTGCCGACAACGAAACACTGAACATCAGGGGCAAGCGCAGCCTCGGCATCTTTCGGGCGGAGATCGAGGACGACGAGCATCCGCATTGCGAAATCTCGACCGGCGAGCGCAATTTCTGCAAAAAATGTGGATCAGCCCTTTGGCTCTACGACCCGACCTGGCCGGAGCTGGTGCATCCCTTCGCTTCGGCGATCGACAGCGATTTACCCATTCCGCCAAGCAAGGTGCACCTCATGCTGAAATACAAGGCGAACTGGGTGGAGCCGGTGGTTGGCAAGCATGACAAGGTCTTCGACGTCTATCCCGAGGAATCGATCGCCGACTGGCACAAGCGGACGGGCATGTGGGTGGATTAGCCTTCTTCGCCCCGTAAACGGGCGAAGGAGGGTCAGGCCGAGGCGCGTGCTTCGGCCAGTGCCTTCAGGTCTGCCGGCTTCAGTTCGACGGATTCGCCGCAGCCGCAGGCCGAACTCTGGTTCGGATTGTGGAAGGTGAAGCCGGTGCGCAGCGTCGTCTGCTCGAAATCCATCTCGGTGCCGAACAGGAAAAGGGCTGCCTCAGGCGCGACATAGACATGCGCGCCGTCGCGCTCGATATGGTCGTCCTTGGTGTTGGGCTCGGTCACCAGATCGACCGTATATTCCATGCCTGCGCAGCCGCCCTTCTTGATGCCGAGGCGGATGCCATGCGCATTGTCACGGGTAGCGACGATCTCGCGCACCCGGTCGGCGGCCTTTTCGGTCATCGTGATGACGGCAAAGCGTCCCATTCTTTTTCCTTCCATTCCATGCAGGTTCAAGGCCTGCCGAATGATTCCTCACCTAAAATGGTGAAGTTTTATCCCTGGCGCAAGTGCACCAGCTTCTGTCGGGTTAGTACCAACCCACCGCGACCTGCGCCTCTTCCGACATGCGGTCGGCCGACCATGGCGGGTCGAAAGTCATGTTGACCTCGACGCCGGACACGCCTTCGACGGCGCCGACGGCATTTTCCACCCAGCCGGGCATTTCGCCGGCGACAGGGCAGCCCGGAGCGGTCAGTGTCATGTCGATCTTCACCGAGCGATTGTCCTCGATGTCGATCTTGTAGATCAGGCCGAGCTCGTAGATATCGGCCGGGATTTCCGGATCGTAGACCGTCTTCAGCGCCGAGACGATGTCGTCGGTCAGCCGCGCCAGTTCGTCGGCCGGAATGGCCGATCCCGAAACCAGCGCATTGGGCGCGGTTTCCGGAGTGGTCTCGGCAGCGATGCTTGCATCATTCATGGTCGTCACCCAAAAAACTCGTCATCCGAAGAATTTGCGCGCTTTTTCAAGCGCCTCGGCCAAAGCGTCGACTTCGGCCCTGGTATTATACATGCCGAACGATGCCCTGCATGTGGAGGTTACACCAAAACGTTTCAACAGCGGCTGGGCGCAATGGGTGCCGGCGCGGACTGCAACGCCTTGCCTGTCTATCACCATCGACACGTCGTGCGCATGAATGCCTTGCAGCTCGAACGAGATGATGGCGCCCTTGCCGGGTGCGTCGCCGAAGATGCGCAGCGAATTGATGGCGCGCAGCCGCTCATGCGCATAATTCTTGAGGTCTTCCTCGTGGGCGGCGATGCGCTCGCGGCCGACCGTTTCCATATAGTCTAGCGCAGCACCGAGCCCGATCGCCTGGACGATCGGCGGCGTGCCGGCTTCGAAACGGTGCGGCGGCTCGTTGTAGGTGACGATGTCTTCCGTCACCTCCTCGATCATCTCGCCACCGCCCATGAAGGGGCGCATGCCGGACAGAATGTCCTTCTTGCCGTAGAGCACGCCGATGCCCGACGGGCCATAAACCTTGTGCCCGGTGAAGACGAAGAAATCGCAGTCGAGATCCTGCACGTCGATCGGCATATGCACGGCGCTCTGGCTGCCGTCGACGAGAACGGGAATTCCACGCGAATGCGCAATGCGCACGATCTCCTTGATCGGCGTCACCGTGCCCAGCGCATTCGACATCTGCGTGATGGCGACCAGCTTGGTGCGATCGGTCAGCCGCTTCTCGAATTCCTCGATGTGGAAGACGCCGAGATCATCGACCGGCACCCAGACGAGTTTCGCGCCCTGCCGCTCGCGGATGAAATGCCAGGGCACGATGTTCGAGTGGTGCTCCATGATCGACAGCACGATCTCGTCACCCTCGCCGATGTTGGGCATGCCATGGCCATAGGCGACCGTGTTGATGGCCGAAGTCGTGTTCGAGGTGAAGATGATGTTGTCGGTGCTCGGCGCATTGAGGAAGCGGCGCACCGTCTCTCGCGCCTTTTCGTAGGCATCGGTCGCGGCGTTCGACAGGAAATGCAGGCCGCGATGGACGTTGGCGTATTCCTGGGAATAGGCATGCTGGATCGTGTCCAGCACCACCTGCGGCTTCTGTGCCGAGGCGCCATTGTCGAGATAGACCAGCGGCTTGCCATAGACCTCCCGCGACAGGATCGGGAAATCGCGGCGGATCGCTTCGACGTCATAGAAATCTCCGATCTTGCCCGGTGCGTTCATCAGATCACCCGTGTGCCACGAACCAGTCGTCGAGCCGCGCTTCCAGCGCTTCGACGATCGCCTCGTCGTCCAGTTCCTCGATCACCTCGGCGACAAAGGCCTTCACGAGCAAGCCCCGCGCGCTTTTCTCGTCGACGCCACGCGCCATCAGGTAGAACAGATGGTCGTGGTCGATTTCGGTGACCGTCGCGCCGTGGCCGCAAATCACGTCGTCGGCGAAGATTTCCAGCTCGGGCTTGGTCGAGAACTCGCCGTCATCCGACAGCAACAGCGTGTTGCAGGCCATCTTGGCGTTGGTCTTCTGCGCATATTGATGGACGTTGATGCGACCCTGGAAGACGCCGCGCGCCTTGCCCGTCACCACGTTGCGGATGACCTCCGTCGAGGTCGTGTGCGGCACGGCGTGGTCGAGCACCATGGTCACGTCGGTATGGGTGTCGCCGGCCAGGAGGTTGATGCCGCGCAATTTGAAATCGGCGCCTTCGCCAGTGGTCCTGACCATGATCTCCTGGCGCACCAGTCTGCCGCCGGCGTTCATGACGAACAACGTCAGTTTCGCATTCTTGCCGATATGGGCCTTGAACTGCGCCAGATGCGTCGCCGTTTCCGGCTGCTCCTGGACGATCAGCCACGTCACCTCAGCGCCCTCGCCGAGCACGAGCTGGCTGACCGAGCTGCCCAGGGCAGCGCCGTCACCCGTCTGACGTTCGACGATGACGGACTTGGCGCCGGCGCCGACACGAACGGCCAGGCGCACATGGGTCTGGCCGCCGGCCTGCAGGTTCTGCAGCTCGACCGGCTTTTCAAGTTCCACACCATCGGCGATGTCGACAAAATACCCGTCGGCGACGAAAGCCGTGTTCAGCGCGCCGATGGCGTCGTCGCTGCCATAGGGGTCGAGCCCCGGCGCTATGCTGCCGTCGATCAGCTTTTCCGACAGGCGCTGGAAAGAGACGCCTTCAAGAGCCGGCACTTTGGCGTCGGACTTGCCGTTCAGGATCGATACCACAGTGGAACCGTCGACGATCGGTGCAATGGCTTTGGCCATGGCGGCCGGGTCGAAGTCCGGC
>NZ_RZQL01000387.1 GCF_003997935.1 Mesorhizobium sp. M7A.F.Ca.US.006.01.1.1 | reverse complement strand
GATCGCCGCTTGCCTGGCGATCTCTTTCCAACCGGGACAGGCAGGGGAACAGATAGGTTACTGCCCCCGGCAGGAGATGACCTCGGTTGAGCTTGGTCGCGATTTCGACATGCAGGCCAAGTCTCCGCCAGGCTTTCTCAATGAGGCCGGTTTCGGGCACGGCACGGACGAAATTGCCGCCCAGGCCGATAAAGCCTTTCACCGAGCCGGCGATGACGCCTTCGCAAGTCTCGACCGTATCGAGGCCCTTCTCGCGCGGGGGCTCGAAAGCATAGAACTCCGCGAATTTGTCGAGCGGAACGAGTTCGGGTTTTTCGGATATGCCGACGGTACGCTGGCCCTGGACATTGGAATGACCGCGCAGGGGCGAAATACCGGCGCCGGGTTTTCCTATATTGCCTCGCATCAGCAGCAGATTGCACAACATCTGAACATTCTCGGTGCCATGCCTGTGCTGTGTCAGACCCATGCCATAGTTGCCGATCACCGCGTTGGACCGGCTATAGACTTCGGCGACATGCTCCAGATCCGGTCGCGCGATGCCCGACCGGGCGACGATGTCATCCCACGCGGCAGCGCGCAGATAGGCCTCGAATTCGGCGAAACCATGCGTATGTTCTGCGATGAACCCGATATCGAGGGCACGCGAGTTTCCCTGCTCGCGGGCCGCGTCGTCGAGAGCGAGCACAGCCTTGGCGATGCCCGTCATGGCGGCGATGTCGCCGCCGCTGCGCACCTGGAAGAAATCGCTGGACATTTTCGTGCCGGGTCCCGGCGACAGCATGTCGACAGGGTCTTGCGGGTTCTTGAAGCGCTTGAGTCCTCGCTCCGGCAGCGGGTTGAAAGTGAACACCGGCACGTTGCGCTGACGAGCCTCCTGCAGTGGGTGCAACAGCCGTGGCGCCGTCACCCCCGTGTTGTGGCCGAAGAAGAACATCATGTCGCATTGCGAAAAATCTTCGAGTTGTACGGTTCCGACCGGCGAGCCGATTGATTTGGGAAGCCCGACCGAAGTCGATTCGTGACACATGTTGGAAGAATCGGGCAGGTTCGACGAACCGTAGATGCGCGCGAACAGCTGATACATGAAGGAAGCCTCCAAAGAGGCCCGGCCGGACGTATAGAAAACCACCGATTTGGGATCGAGGCTCCGAAGTTCCATGCCGATCTCGGCGAAGGCCTCGTCCCAGGAGACCGGCTCGTAGCGGTCAGTGACAGCGTTGTAGCGCAACGGATCGGTGAGCCGGCCCTGCTTTTCCAGCTCGCAGTCCGGCCAATCGAGCAGTTCGGTGACGGAGTGTTGTGCAAAAAAATCGGGACCGCAGCGCAGCTTCGTCTGATCCCAGAGCGTGGCCTTGGCGCCATTTTCGCAGAATTCGAAGGGCCGTGGCTCTGCCGGCTTGGCCCATGAGCATGAAACGCACATATAGCCGTCTGCCTTGTTCTGCTTGAGCAGAGTGCTCCATATCCCAGACATCAGAAGGCCTTCGCCATAGGCTTTACGGATCAAGGAAGACAGGGATCCCCACCCGCCGGTCGGGTGGTCGTATTTCTTGATTTCGACATGATCGGTAACGGCAGGTTTCATGGCAGAACCTCGCAAGTGCGACTCCCAAACCTCGTCCCTCGTTGATTGTTCCCGCCACAGCGATGGCAAACGTCGCTGGTCAATCCAACCGCTGGAGGTCAAGCCGGCAAGCGCCTGAGCCGGTCCTCACCCAGAGCGCTGCCTGTGGAACTATTTCCGTCATGGGCTGTTCGACAACGGAAGGAGCCGGAAATGGAGCGACGCAACGCAATAATCTCGCTGGTGATAGCGGCGGTCATCGTTGTTGGTTTCGTCGTCGGCTTTTTCTACGCCGATATTGGCTGGCAGACCTCGCCGCTGAAACGCGCGCCGGAGCAGAACCAGGGCGGAAATGCGCCCGCGGATACCGCTCCGGCCGCGGGCGTCCAGAAAAATCCCAGGGAAAACACGGAAATGCCGGGGCAACAGTGATCGACGGCCGGCAACAGCGGGAGAGGGCGACCTCGCGGTGACGCTGCCGAACTGAGATCAACACAACACCGATCTGGAGTGTGGATGATGGGCATCCTTTCCGACGTCGACAAGAAGCTGACGGACAATATGTACGAGCATGGCAGCGAACTCACCGACGCGGTTTCGGATCTGCCGGAAGCAGTCGTGGAAGCGGTCGAACGGCTGATGTTTTTCATCCAGCCCGATGCGCGCGACACAGTCAGAAGTCAGGTTCTCGGCCTCATTCACGAATACAGTATCCAGGACGCTTCGAGCGGGGATCTCCCCGATTGACCTTCAGCACCCCACTCACGCCGATGCAGCAATCGAAACGCGATGAGACCGCCTCGTGCCCCGGATCGGGAGCCGCAGTTGTTGACGGACTCGTCGAGCGCTCTAGATCCGATTCACGCCGGCCGCGGTTTGTTGGGTCGGGGAGACTATTCTGTGGCGCACCAAACGCCGGATTTGATCGTTAGACGCCGCTATCTCAGGCTCGACCGCCTGTGCCTGCTTTTGCTGATGTTGTCGGCATGCTCATCTTCCGATCAGATCGCGCAGCAATCACGAACTGCGGCCTCCGCATCGCAGACCGTGTTGATGGCGCTGGACGCCTGGGCGGCAGGGGCGGCGCCGACTGCATACACGGTGGGTACGCTGCAATCGATCGGCAAGACGCTTGCCGATGTCGGGGCGCAAATCCGGTCCGCCGAAACCAGTGAACCCATCGAGCAAGCTTCCCTGACAAAAGCAGTCAGCGATTTGTCGGTCGCGGTGACGCGTGCCGAGGCCGGACTGCAGGGGGGCAACCGGCCGGAAGTCCAGAACGCGCAACAGGATCTACGGCTGGCGTCGCGTTCGCTCGCTGCCGCCTACGCCCAGTATTTCGCACCGAAGCCATGAAGAAGCTCATGGAAATATCCCTCGGCGTCGTCACCAGCGTTGGCGGCTTCCTCGAAGTTGGGTCCATGGCGACAGCTGCGCAGGCCGGCGCGATGTTTGGCTTCCAATTGATCTGGGCGGTGGTGCTCGGCACCATCTGCATCATCTTCCTTGTCGAAATGGCCGGCCGGTTCGCGGCTGTGAGCCATCACACGATCTCCGACGGCATCCGCGAAAGGTTCGGCTTCAACGTCTTTCTATGGCCGTTGCTTGCCTCTCTGCTGGTCAATTTCCTGGTGCTGTCCGCCGAGATCGGCGGCGTTGCCATTGCGCTCGAACTTGCCACCGGCATAGGCTTCCAGTGGTGGGCACTCCCGGTGGCTTTGCTGGCGTGGCTGCTGCTCTGGAAAGGCACGTTCGGCTTCATCGAGAAGGGCGTATCGTTTCTCGGTCTGGTGACGCTGTGTTTCGTCGTCGGAGCGGTGATGCTGAGACCCGATTGGACAGCAGTCGCAAGAGGCGCCTTGCCTTCGCTGCCAGTCCACGATGCCGCCAATTACTGGTTCATGGCGGTCAGCATTCTCGGCGCCTCGATATCGCCCTACCTGTTCATGTTCTATTCCTCGGGGGCCATCGAGGACCGGTGGGACAAAAGCTATCTCGGCGCCAATCGGGCCATAGCGGGACTGGGCATGACCTTCGGGGGCACCATCTCGATCGGCGTGTTGATCGTGGCCGCTCTCGTGCTCGCCACGCATGGCGTCACCCAGGTGGACGACTATCACCAATTGCCGTTGATGCTGATCCCCATATTCGGCTTCTGGGGCTTCGTGCTGTTTGTTGCCTCTCTCGCCATTGCCTGCTTCGGCGCCGCGCTAGAGGTCGGGTTGCAACAGGCCTATCTTGTGGCCCAGGGTTTCGGCTGGAATTGGGGCGAGGATCGCAAGCCGCGCGACGATCCGGGTTTCAGCGCCACCTACACGATATCATTGCTTTTGGCGGCTATTCCCATCGCGCTTGGTCTCGATCCGCTGAGGCTCACCATCTTTTCCATGGCGTTGACGGCAGCCAGCCTGCCGTTGACGGTCGTCCCGTTCCTGTTTCTGCTGAACGACAAACGTTATGTCGGCGAGCATCGCAATGGCATTTTGTCGAATGCCGCCGTCATCTTCATCATCGCGCTTGGCTTCGTACTGGCGGTGGTGACCATCCCGCTGCAGATATTCGGAGGCACATGATGAAGTTGCTGCGTGATCTCCTGGAC
>NZ_RZQL01000386.1 GCF_003997935.1 Mesorhizobium sp. M7A.F.Ca.US.006.01.1.1 | reverse complement strand
GCCTTCTCCAACCGCTGCGGATCATATTCGGTGGCGCGCAGTGCAGCCTCGACCCCCGATTGCGCGGCGTCGAGCGACAGCATCGCCTCGTCGAGCGATTTGACAACATCGTCGAGCAGGCCGGGCGCCTCCGTCACCTTGCGCTGCAGCCGCCGCAGCAGGCTGGCCAATTGCGGCAAGGGCGAGGACGGGCCGGACAGCACATCCTGCGCATCATGGATTTCGGAAGCGATCTTCTCCGCCCGCATCATCGACGCCCGTAGTTCGGCGAGATCGGTCTCTTCGCCGGGCTGCGGATCGAGCTTCGTCAGTTCCGCCACCGCCGCGCGCAGATAGTCGGCCTCGCGCGCGGCCGCCGCCACCTTGGCGCGGTGGCGCGACAACTCCTGCTCGCAGGCGCGCCAGTGCCGCCATGCCTCGCCCGTCGAGCGGACGGCGCCAAGATGACCGCCGAAAGCATCGAGCACCTCGCGGTGCGCGCCGGGATCGACCAGCGCACGCTCGTCATGCTGGCCGTGGATCTCGACCAGCGCACGCCCGACGTCGCGCATCAGGGTGACGCTTGAAGGCTGATCGTTGACGAAAACACGGGTGCGGCCGTCCGCCGTCTGCAGGCGGCGCAGGATGATGTCGCCATCATCCTCGATCGCATTGTCGGCAAGCAGCGTACGTGCCGGATGATTGCGCGGCACGTCGAAGACGGCGATGACCTGCCCCTGCGCCGCGCCATGGCGCACCAGCGACGCGTCGCCGCGCGCTCCGAGCGCCAGCGACAAGGCATCGAGCAGGATGGATTTGCCGGCACCGGTTTCGCCGGTCAGCACCGAAAGACCCGGCTGGAAGTCGATATCCAGCTTCTCGATCAGGACGATATCGCGGATCGACAGTCTGGAAAGCATCAGAACCCAAATCTAGAACGGCACGCGACCATTTGGAGTCGCAGCGCCGCACTATCTTTTTGTTTGAGCACCGGATCAATCCGAAAAGCGCTGTGAACGCTTCAGTCGATGCTCAGACGTCAGGCGCCGGTGATCATCTTTCCGGCCTTGGATATCCACGACCCGGCATTTTCGCGCGGTGCAAGCCCATTGCTCTGCAAGAGCTTGTAGGAATCCTTGTACCATGAACTGTCGGGGTAATTGGTGCCGAGCACGGCGGCGGCGGTCTGCGCCTCAGAGGTCAGACCCATCGCGTAATAGCTTTCGGTCAGGCGGGCGAGCGCCTCCTCGACATGGCGCGTGTTGGAATAGTTCTCGACCACGGTGCGGAAGCGCTTGACGGCGGCGATGTATTCGCGGCGCTCGAGATAGTAGCGGCCGATCTGCATCTCCTTGCCCGCCAGCTGATCGTTGGCAAAGCGGATCTTTTCCTTGGCATCGTCGACATATTCCGATGTCGGCCAGCGCGTGACGAGATCCTGCATCGTCTGAACGGTCTGACGCGCTTCCTTCTGGTCCTGCGTCACGTCCTTGATCTGACGGTAGTAGCTCAAACCGATGATGTACTGCGCATAGGCGGCGTCATCGGTTGACGGGTAAAGCGTGAGATAGCGCTTGGCCGAACCGATAGCCTCGTCGTAATTGCCTTGGCGATAGTCGGCGAAAGCGCCCATCACCATCGATTTGCGGGCCCATTCCGAATAGGGATGCTGGCGGTCGACGGCGTCGAACTTGCGGCTCGCCTCCTGCAGGCGCCCGGCATTGAGATTGGCAAGGCCCTGATTGTAGAGAACATCGGCCGGCTCGGTCTGGTCGACATAGGTCGACAGGTCGATGTCTTTCTCCGACGACATGCAGGCCGACAGGAAGAGCGATGGAACAACTACTGAAAGCGCCAGGAAAACGGCCCTCTGCGGTGCTTTCAATTGACCAACTCGCTTGAAGAACATGATTGGATCTCGCCCTTTCGGCGCTATTTCAATGCCAGTTGCATGCCATTGTTTCAAAACTGGTCCCCACTTTTGAACGACATGCACTATCGACGGCAGCAGCCATAAACCATAACCGCCTTGCCCGGCAACGCTATCTCCGGCCAATCGCACATTTTTGTGGCGGCCGGACGCCGCTCGGACATCAATACAATTTCACTGGCGGGTGGTGCATTCCTGCAACATGCTCTATCACCCATGGAACCCGAAAACCCTGGGAAATCAGATCATCCAGGGCGCGTAGAGCGGCGCGTTGACGGCGTTCATCTCGGCGCTGCGGCCACGCTCACGGCGCGTCGTCTCGACGATCTCGAACGCCGTGCGGTCCGACAGCAGGCGGCGCAGGGCCGCGGCATTCATTCTGTGGCCGCCGCGATAGGAGCGGAAGCAGCCGATGAAGCGGGCGCCGGCCAGCGCCAGGTCGCCCATGGCGTCCAGCGTTTTATGGCGCACGAATTCGTTGGGATAGCGCAGGCCGCCCATATTGATGACGCGGTTGTCGTCGCCGATGACCAGCGAGTTCTCCAGCGAGGAGCCGAGCGCGTAGCCTGCAGCCCACAGCCGCTCGACATCCTTCATGAAGCCAAAGGTGCGGGCGCGCGCGATGTCGCGACGAAAAATATCGGCGTTGAGATCGGAGGCAAACAGCTGACGGCCGATCGCCGGACTTTCGAAGTCGATCTCGATCTCGAAACGGGTTCCGTCATAGGGCCGAAACTCCGCCCACGAGGCGCCGTTCTCGATGCGGACCGGCTTGATGACCCTGATATAGCGGCGCTTGACCGAAAGCGTCTCGATGCCCGCCTGGTCGATGGCTTCGACGAACGCCATGGCGCTGCCATCGAAGATCGGAACCTCGGAACCATCGATCTCGACAGCGACATTATCGATGCCGAGCCCAAACAGCGCCGCCATGATGTGCTCGACCGTGGCGATATGCTCGCCGGCGGGATCACCAAGCATGGTGCACAGATCGGTGGCGCCGACTTCCGAGACCAGGGCACGAAACTCGCGGCCCTGCTCGGCACCGTTGAAAAGCTGGAAAACGATGCCGGTGTCGGCATCCGCCGGCATGAAGCTGATGGACACTTCCTTGCCGCTGTGGACGCCGGTGCCGGTGAGCGACGCGCGCGTCTTCAATGTCGTCTGATAGTCGTGCAAGACAATCCCCATAAGCCCGTAATGCCTAGGTCCGCTTCTCCAGCCCGAGGGCGCGGCTCTTGTGTGAATCGGCTGGCAGGGCGACTTCCCCCGAAATCCCGGCAACCGATGATGGTAGGCAGCGAAGATAATGTCCCGTCAGGGAGACTCCAAATCACGGTTTCTTACTCTGTGTAACCGCGAACTGGAATGGGTGCGACTTTGTAAGTGGTTGAAATAACACTATTTAAAACGTTAACAGGCAAGCGATTCCTCGCTCGCCTGTTAACAAATGTTACAGCCCGTTTACCAATCAGTTGGCCTGGCGGCGCAGGAACGCCGGAATCTCCAGCTGATCGTCTTCCTGAGTCGTCCTCACCTGCGGCGTCAGCCGGCCCTGATCGTCGAGCTGGCCACGGCGCGGCGCATAGAGCTGCGCATCCTGGCTGGCGAGACGGCGCACTTCGGGCGCTGCCTGGCGCAGCTTGGGCTCGCGCGGCTGCGCCGGCTGCAGTCGTGCGGGCTCTTCCTCGCGGCGGGTCAGACCATTGGTCAGGCGCTTCAGCAGGCCCATCGGTCCGCTGTTGTTCTCGTGATCGATCGGGCGGCTCTTGGCATCCACCTCGGCCTTGACGACCGGCGGAAAGTCCTCGACGCGCGGCATACGCTGAGGCGCCATCGCAACCGGCTGCGAGGCTTCGCGCAGCATCTCGCGCGGCTGCGGGGCCGGCTGCATCTGCTGGACCACCGGCTGCGGCATCGGCTGTGCTGGCGGCGCCTGGAAGATCTTGCTCTGCGGGCGGAAATCTTCTGCGTGAGCGACCGGAGCCGGGCGCGCCTGCGCCATGGCCGCGGCATTTGCTTCAGCCAGTTGGATGGCTTCGGCAACAGGGTCGGCAGCGCGTGGCTCGTATGCCGCCTGCTGGACAGGCGCCGGACGAACCTCCGCGATCTGAGCCGCGGGGCGGCTGACCGGCTTCGGAGGCGCCGCGCGGATCGAGATCGGCGCAGCGGCGATTTCAGCCGCCGACTTGTCGATGCCGGTGGCAACCACCGAGACGCGGATGACGCCTTCGAGTTCCTCGTCGAAGGTGGCGCCCAGGAT
>NZ_RZQL01000385.1 GCF_003997935.1 Mesorhizobium sp. M7A.F.Ca.US.006.01.1.1 | reverse complement strand
ATGTTGTCGATGCCGAACTGGATGCTCTCGACGACGTCCTTTTCCACATTGTCGAACGCCGCGTCGAACTCGGCTTCCGACACCTGCAGTTTGCCCTCGGCGACATTGGCCTTGTCGAGTTCCCTGGCGAAGCGGATCAAGGCGGCGTCGCCTTCGTCCTTGACGGCCTGGATGATCGGCCGGACCTTCTCGACGAAAACCGTCAGATCGGCCTCGGCACGCTTCAGCAGACTGGCGCGCTGGTCGGCATCGATGGATGACAAATCGTGGAAGCTGATGTCGGACATAACTGCTCGTTCTCCTAGAACTCTTGGAACGCAATGACGGTTGGCGCAGGCCGGCCATATGCTGCGGGCTGACAGGCCGACCGGGCAAGGATCAAAGCCGTCGAGAGGCTTCACTTGGGCAAAAGTATATACATGTATGTATGATGGTCGCCAGCAATTTTTCCATCATCCTTCCGGTCGAAAGTGCCTAGACAAACCGCGTCATCAGATCGAGGCGAGAAAGCCGCCATCGACCGGGATGGACTGGCCGGTTATGTAGGCCGCCGCATCCGAAGCGAGGAACACTGCGATGCCGTGCAGATCGGAGAGATCACCGAAACGACGCTGCGGGATCTTGGCCAGCATGGAGTGCTGCCATGCCTCGTTGCTGTAGAAAACGTCAGTCATCGCCGTCCTGAAATAGCCCGGCGCGATTGCATTGACCCTTATACCAAGCTCCGCCCACTCCGCCGCAAGCGCCCGCGTCATGCCGAGCAGGCCCGACTTCGACGAGCCATACGGCACCGCGGTGGGGATTCCGACTTCGGATGTCAGCGAGCACAGATTGATGATGGCACCAGGACGGCCGGCGTCGCGCATCTGCCGCGCGGCGGCCTGGGCGCAGAAGAACGCTCCCTTCAGATTGGTGTCGACGATCCTGTCCCAGAGCGCCTCGTCGACATCGAGCGAGGCCCGGACTTCCTCCATCCCGGCATTGTTGACGAGAATGTCGAGGCCGCCAAGCAGGTCCGCAGCCTCCGCGGTGGCTGCGCGGCAGCGACCGACATCGGTGACGTCGAGGGCAACGGCATGCGCCACCCCGCCGGCGGCGCGGATGGCTGTCGTTGTGTCCTGCAATGAGGCCAGGCTGCGCGCCGTGACCGCCACGTCGGCGCCGGCCGCGCTGAGCGCCTCTGCGATGCTGCGCCCGATGCCTCGGCTCGCGCCGGTGACAAGCGCCTTCCTGCCGGAGAGATCGAAGAGAGAAGCGTTGCGCATGTGATCCTCCTTGCCGGTGTCGGTTTCCGCTTCAGCGTCGAGACTATCAGATCAAGTTACATATACAAGCATATACAAACTACTTCGGCTACGGTACGGATGACGAAATCCACCGCAGAGGAGCCCGCCCGTGTCGAAAGCCTCGGATATGGTCCGCACCGAAGTCAACCGTCTGTCGCCTTACAATTCCGGGCTGACCATTGACGAGGTCATGGAGCGATACGCACCGGCCAGGATCGCCAAACTGGGCTCGAACGAAAACCCGCTCGGGCCCAGCCCGACCCTCGCCACGACGATGCATGCCGGCTCCGAGATGTTCCGCCTCTATCCGGACCCTGCCGGGCGCAAGCTGCGCCGGGCGATCGGCGACAAATATGCCGTCGCCGAGGACCAGATTATCCTCGGCAACGGTTCCGAAGACCTTCTCTCCGTCATCAGCCGTGCCGTGTTGCGGCCAAGCGACGCGGTCGTCACACTCTATCCGTCGTTCCCGCTGCATGAGGACTACGCGACGCTGATGGGGGCGACCGTCAAGCGCGTTGTCGTCAACGGCGATCTCACCATCAATGTCGATGCGCTGGTCGAGGCGGTGCGCGAACGGCCGCGCATGCTGCTGTTCTCGAACCCGATGAACCCGGTCGGCAGCTGGCTCTCCGGCGGCGATCTGTCGAGGGTTCTGGATGCCACGAGCGACGAGACGCTGATCATCATCGACGAAGCCTATGCCGAATATGCCAAGGGCGACGACTATGCGTCATCCCTGCCCTATCTCGGAAAGCTGGACCGGCCCTGGATCGTGCTGCGGACCTTTTCCAAGGCGTTCGGCCTGGCCGGATTGCGGATCGGCTTCGGCATCGTCGGTGACCCGGAGCTGCGCGCGCTGCTCGATCGCGTCCGCACGCCTTTCAACGCCAACGGCATGGCGCAGGCCGCAGCATTCGCGGCGCTGGCCGATGACGAACACCTCGCCAGGGTCGTCGCGCTGGCCAGGGCGGAGAGAAAACGCGTCGAGACTTTCCTGGCGAGCAAGGGCCTCGACGTCGCCGCCTCCAGGGGCAACTTCCTGTTCTTCAACTGCCGGCAAGATGCTTCCGTCTTCGCCGAAGGCCTGCTGCGGCAAGGCGTCATCGTCAAACCGTGGAAGCAGCAGGGCTTTGACACCTATGTGCGCGTCAGCATCGGCTCGACTTCGGAAAACGACCACTTCATGGCCGCTCTGTCGGCGCTATTGTGAGTACACGCTTTGGTCGGGATTCGGGACGGACCAACCAATTGACCTGCCCCTTGCGGCAGCGAGGTACCAGTTCGGGCACGATGTCACTCTGCGGTGCAATTCGTCGAATGAAGCAGCAGATTTTTTTGAGCTTTAAGCCGACAGCAGGCCTTAACTTTCGCGGCCTGGGTTTTTACATCTCTGGGGTCTGCAAACGATCGACGCTTGAGGAGGCTCCCTTGCAGCAGCCAGATGACATCGCCGCCCGCCGAGTGGGCATTCTCATCGAGCAATATGTGGAAGCGCGCAAAAAACGATACGGCTATGTGTCAACCGAGCAGGCCTATCGGGCCATCCGGCAGGTCCTCAAACCCGCCATTCCCGATCGCGAACTCGACGACATGGTCGCCTCGCTTGCCGTCAAGAACGGGCTGGCGGTCGTTTTCGACCGCCAAACCAAAGCGTCCGCCGATGACGGAGCTCCGAGGCCAAGCCCTTAGATCGACGCACATCTGCCGGCGCCGGGCGCCATATCAATACGGGGCCAAACGCATCGTTCGGCCCCGCATCGATGTGCATCGCCGGAGGAACCTGCGATACACCTGCGCCGTGGGCCTGTGTGCCGCAAGCCGACGGGCGTGGCGGCTTCAAGCGGCGGTGCTGACCTGGCCCGGCTCGAGGATCGACTTGACCTTGCCGGCCACCGCGCGTCCCAGATCGGCGTTGTTTGCGGCGGTGAAATGAATTCCGTCGACACCGTCCGTGGTGAGGTAATCGCCGGCATTGAGGAAATCGATCTTCATGAAATCCGCCATCGCCTTGTATTGCCTGGCCAGATCCCTGGATTTTTCGTGCCCGCCGCCAAACATGCCCTCGAACCACGGATCGGGCATCGGGGTCAGCGGCGGCGGCGCAATGACCAGCGCCTTGGGGGCCGGATAAGGCGTGCCGATGCCACCGGCACTGGTCAGGATCTGCCCGACCAGTTTCGCCATTCCATTGGCGATCTCATAAGGCGTCCGGCGGAAATAAGACTTGGTGTCGTTGGTGCCGAGCATGACGATGACCAGGTCCAGCGGCAGATGGCTGGCGATGGCCGAGGGCAGGTAATTGGCGCCGTTCAGGCGCGGATCGTTGGGGTCGTCGAGACAGGTCGTGCGCGCGCTCAGGCCTTCCTCGATGATGTGGTAGCCCGCTCCCAGCGCCGCCGCCATCACACCGGTCCAGCGCTGGTCATAGGGGTAGCGGTAGGTCGGCGACCCCTCCTTGACCGGAACCCAGCCCCAGGTCAGCGAGTCGCCGTAGCACATGATGTTTTTTGGCGGTGACATCCATGTTTCTCCATCTGTTTGCAATTGTCTGAACGCCGGCGCACTTGCTTTTCGCCGTCTCAAGTCAGGGGTTTCGCACGCGCACTCCGTAGAAGATCGCAGCACCGAGAATGATGACGCCTTGCGCGATGAGCTTGCCGGGCTCGTCGATGCCGAGCACCGTCATCACCACGAACAGCAGCGCAAAGCACAGCGCCCCGAAGAAAGGCCCCCAGACGCCGCCGTCGCCACGACCGAAGACGACGCCGCCGAGGATCGTTGCCGCGACTGCCAGGATCGGCAGGTCGAGGCCGACACGGACGCTGCCGACGGCGATCGAACCGGTCTGCACCAGCGCCGCGATCGCCGCGATCAGGCCGGCGAGCGTATGCGCCAGGATGACCGTGCGCTGGACCGGCACGCCGGAAAAATGCGCGGCTTCGGCA
>NZ_RZQL01000384.1 GCF_003997935.1 Mesorhizobium sp. M7A.F.Ca.US.006.01.1.1 | reverse complement strand
GATGGTGGTGACGCCGGTCCAGTCGACATTGGCCTTCTTCACATCGCTGATGATCTTCACCAGCAGCATCCAGGTCACGAAGATGATCGGCAGAATGATAACAAATCTGATCATGCGACACCCCTGCGCCAAGCGATTGCACCTTCCCCTAGATGTAGGAAGCAATCCGGCGCTTTTCAGGATGCCACTCCCCGACAGCGCATGGGACATGCCGGGAAAAAACGGAGTTTTGTCTTTACTGGCGCAACAAATATGCTAACCGGAGCGCCGTGCCCTTGTAGCTCAGCTGGTAGAGCAGCGGTTTTGTAAACCGAAGGTCGGCGGTTCGATTCCGTCCGGGGGCACCAGTTTCCACCCGACACTCCCAGGGAATCAACCAGCTCAAGGGTTTCAACGCCCCCCGAGGTAGACCGGGGAATATAAGAGGGATGACAATGGAACCCAAAGTGGCGCAATGATCCGTAGCCGCTTAAACAGGGTACGAAGCCGGTACCCCAGTAGGCGGCGGGCCCCTAGTGGCGTTCCTTCAAAAACCGGGCTTCGCGCAACAACGAATTCCAATCCGTGCCAACGAGCCCTATCAAATCTCGCGCATCGTGTTCTGAAATGCCGACTTCTTCAGACAAACGTCGGGCAAGCAATTGCTGGTTGCCTTTGGCCTCACGCCCGTCACCATCTTTTCTCATTGGGTCCTCCTTTGGACCAATCTCCGGAATGGCGTTTAGTGGAGGGCTAAAAAGCCCGCCCGGTCACGGCAGCGGCAGGCTTCCAAGGAGGACGTGCCGGGATCGTCGGGTCCCTGCCGCGCCAGAGCTGTTAGCATTGGCTGTTCCATCAGAAGCGCGTCGCTGGCGTCAGCGGCTAAGCGACTTAGCTCCTGGATCGATCTTTCTTCAAAGGCTTGGAACCTTTGGCTTCAGCCGCGAGGCGTTGTTCTCGAAGTCGCGCAGTTTTTGTATCGCGCGCCTCCCTCTCTGCCGCGTTAGCAATCTTTGCCTCACGGTCTGCACGCTCCAATCGGTCTTTGTCGACGCGTCGCTGGGACAGTTTTTGGCCTCCTACCAGAAGGCCCTTCAATTACCAGTTCGCTAAAACGTTCCCATTCGTCGGACTGATTGTGGCCCGCCGACCCACGCCCTCGAAGGGATTCAATTAGACAGAGCTAAAATGATGGCGCCGGGGAAACCTTTTGGCGACATCGACATTGTCGGGTTGCATGGCTCGCTTCTACTTTGATCTGACTGACAACGGCGAATTTTATCCCGACACTGAGGGCACGGAGCTTCCGAGCATAGAGGCCGTGGAAGATGAAGCCGCACGGGCGCTTTTGGAAATAGCGAGAGACGCGATGCCGGACGGCACCTATCGTCAGGTAGCGTTCCACGTTCGCGACGATACCAACGCCGCTTTGTTGGTGGTTAAGGTCACGTTCGAGCTTACACGGTTGGGCAGCGATCGAGACGGGCCAAAACGGCGGCCCCCCGACTAGGAGATAACCGGCAGACAGTGCTACATGGGGGATGAAATTTCCCCCCAGCTTACATCGTCTACCTTCCTCCGCTGCCTGGCCTCCCCTATCTAGCTGTCACTTTGACGGCAAATGGCGCAATCACGGCGGCGCCATTTGACACGGCGGATGAAGCCGCAGCGTTCAACAAGCTGATGGCGAAAACGGAAATATCCCGGCAAGCCGATTTGAATTGAACGACACCGAGGTCGGGCAAGATTGTCCGCGAGGGTCTACCCCACCTTCGATGAGATTGTACTAGCGAGAGCCCTGCGTGCCCGCCTTGCCCATGAGCGAGCGCGAATGCTCGTCTTGCTCGAACGGCTTGCTCGCGCCCGGATGCTCGTTCAAGACACTGCCGCGATTCGCTCCCACGTGCGCGCCACCCTTGCGTACCAAACCGTACGTTGATCCTTCTGGGGTCACGCGCGAAAAGAGAGTAAATAAATCCCTTCGTAGGAAGGGAGGCCGCGATGGTTGAAACGCATATAAAGTCGCACAGGTTTCTATAGAAACCAGCTTTCGGTTGCGGCACCATTCCCTGGCCGGAACTGCCTCCTTTCGCCATGATATGGACCACTCCAGACGCGCAATCGAGGCATCACGCGAACTGCTCAAGCGCCTTCGCCAACGTCATCGCGATGACATGGCCCGAGGTTGGGAAGATCTGGACCCAGGTCCTGTTGCCGTCTCGGCCTTCGATGCCGACATTCTCCGCTCTGCATTTCGAAACCTGGTCAGGGAAACAAGCGTTCCAGAGTGTGAATGGCGCCACCTGGCTGAAAGCCTGGTCCGCGAATATGTCGGGTGCGAGCGGGTTGACGTTGGCTTGTTGGACTGGATTACCCACAAGTAGTCGGCGCTATAAATTGCGTACCAACGCAAAACAGCCCGCCCCGCCCACATTGCCGGTGACACGAAACGGGCTGCGGAAGCCCGCATGCGATGCTTCCTGCAATCCAACTTTAGACGAGTACGGATGTTCCGTTAGCTTCTGCTGAAAAGCGGTACATTCTGCTGCTGTGGTCATTCGACACTCGCCGGTAGAGTAGACCCGCCGCTCCATTTGCGAAGCGACGGGCTCTCGCCCACCCCATGCCTGTCTGAGCAATTTAGATGCCAAACTCTTTGACCCGTTATGGAGCACAGCCTTCGCCTTGCCAGTCGGTCCCTACCAGTGGCCTTCTCGTCGCTCTAGCTCGACATCGATAATCATGTACATCATGCCGGCTCGTTGGCTGCGATCACAAATTGTCGGACTCGTACGAAGCAGAGTTCTGTACGGTTCCAACCCTTTAACTTTGTACACCCCTGTTTTGTAATTCGGCGGCCGAGGGGACGCCGTGCATCAGATCGCATTTCACTGTCAATCGCGCGCCAGAGGGCGTAAGTTCTGCAAATCGTCTGCACGTGTTTACGGGCGCGGACGGCAAGGAGATTGGAAAGCTCTTGCCCCAAGCGGGATTGAGCTATGACCAATCCAGAGAACGATTCCTATAAAAACCAATTGCTGTGTCGACTTAACCCTGGTGACCTGGGGCTTTTGCAGCCATATCTTGAGCGATGTTCCCTCAATTTGAGAATGAACCTGGAGAAAGCCGATTCGGAAATCGAGACGGTCTACTTCCTGGAGGACGGCATAGCTTCTGTGGTCGCGACGGCTTCAGGTAAAGAAGCCGAGGTTGGGCTTGTTGGGTTCGAGGGAATGACCGGTGCCGCGCACGTGATGGGCGCTGACTATGCCCCGCATCAATGTTACGTCCAGTCGCCCGGCAGCGCTTTCCGGATCGGAGCAGAGCCCTTCAAGGAGGCTCTTGCGAACAGCCCGACATTGCGCCCGTTCCTGTTACGCTATGTCCACTACTTCCACATCCAGACCAGCTATACGGCTCTGATCAACGCAAGATCAAACCTTGAAGAGCGGTTGGCGCGTTGGCTTCTAATGTGTGACGATCGGGTCCACGGCGAACGCCTTGCGATCACCCATGAGTTTCTCGCCGTCATGCTTGGAGCAAGACGGCCAGGGGTTACCGTTGGGCTGCAAGTGCTGGAAGGACGCGGTTTCATCTATTCTCGACGTGGCGAAGTGCATATCAGGGACCGCAGCGGCCTTGCGGCTTGCGCAAACGGCACCTACGGCAAGCCAGAAGCCGATTACGTTCGGCTAGTTGGATTATAACGCTCCAAGCATGCCGGACGTAGACCGCAGTGATCCAGATACCTGCGCCTCGTGCCAGCAATATAGCCCGTCCCGCCCACATTGCCGGTGACACGAAACGGCTGCGGAAGCCGCGATGCGATGCTGCAATCCAACCTTGGGCGCGCACGGACGTTCCGTAAGCTTCATATCCCGTGCGTCAGCACAAGATAAATAGCGGGGACGAGCATCAACCAGCCGCTCAGTCCAAGAACCACCAAAATCGCCATGCGCTCTGTTCGCCTGACAAGGTCGGCAGTGTTTTCGTTGTCCGGCAAAGCGACGGCGGCCACAAACCCGGGCGCATGATCATCGTTGCCATTTCGCGGTTGGTTCGCGTTGCCACTCTCATTCGATCTCTGGACCAATGTCATTGTTATCGTTCACCAAAGGAATGTAGCCGGCCCGTTCTCGGCGCGTGAGCCGGAACGGGCCGAGGCGCAAAATCAGTTAAAATCGAAGGACGACCGAAGGACCACGTCGGCGGTAGCACCGGACGCGACGGCGACCATGCCGCCAGTAACTGCGGCAGACCCGTCTCCAGCCCCGCCGGCGGCGGTGGGGACGGTGGTGCCAGTCCCGATGGTAGACCTGCTGCACTTCTGCTCTG
>NZ_RZQL01000383.1 GCF_003997935.1 Mesorhizobium sp. M7A.F.Ca.US.006.01.1.1 | reverse complement strand
GTCCAAGCGACGTGATCTGCTCGCGCCGTACGTCGAGATAAAGAGAGATCCGCTCGCGCTTGAGTTTGCGAATATCGAACGTGCTGCGCGAGGTAGCTCGCATCAGGCGTTCGTTGAGAAAGGGAGCCATGCCGGTCCGCACGCCGGCGTAGATTCCGGAAAACTGCCGCTCAGACATTTCGAAATATGGCAGCAGGGTTTGCAGCGTAAAATGCGAACATTCGCGGCGGCGCTCCTCGCGCAGAGAGCCGATGAACTCCAGGAGCGGCTGCTCGGCACCGTTCATAATCTCGAGGATTGTGGAGAAGGTCTTCTTCTCGTTCGGAATCGCAGGCGATTCCATGACGAAGGACGCGATGCCGGTAAAAAGGAGGCGGGCATCGTTGACCCAGTAGGGATCCGCGTTCGAAGGGGGGCGCGGAAACAATGCCGCAGCGATGTTGCGAAGGTCGATGTCGCGCTGTGCTGAGTCCAGCGAGATGAAGTCCATCGGATTGTAGCATGCGGTATTGCCGTCCGGATCAGCCGGCGCGAAACGCACCACGCGGCTCATGGTCGAACGGTAACCAGCAGTCGCCGCATAGGTCTCGCCCCGCAGGTCGAGAACCACGAGCGAATGCGGCCAGGTCAAGGCGTTCGGGATGATGAGAGACGTGCCCTTACCGGAGCGCGGCGGCCCTATGACGAAGCCGCCGATATCATCGCCATCAATCCACAATTTCTTGCCACCAATCAGCTTGCGCTGGGTCAGATGAATCTTGCCGGAGCGCTGATCGCGGCCGGGCGACAAAATCTCGGCAAGCTTGCCGCCGGCTCGACCGACGAAGACGCCGCCCACTTTCGTAAGGCCGGTTTTCGATACGTCGCTCGTGGTCATGAAGCGAGAGTCATTGCGCTTTCTCGGACGCATGAGAAACAAGCTGACCAGTGGCAAGAGAAACCCAAAAAATCCCGCCGCAATGGCGTATTGCACCCTGTCAAAATTTCTCGCAGTCACGTCAGCCAAGGCCATACGAACAACCGGCAAGGGATTAGCGTTCAGGTGGTCAAACAGGACGTGGGAGCCAGTCCGGTACCAATCTGTCGCGACATAGGCGACCATGAAGAGCAGGGCGCCCATGGCCATCGCCATGAGCACCATAAAAATTGCTGTTGCGATTTTCTGCATGGATGGGCCTCGCTAGATTGTCTCCGCCTTGGTGAACTTGATCTCGCTGATGCCGCGCCGGCCGCCTTCGGTGCGGACCATCTGGACGACCACCGGAATGACCTCGCGCAGATAGTCGAGGATTTCACTCCGTGAGAGCCCCGTACTGCCCTGCATGACCATGAGCGCCAGCCGCTCGTAGGCGGACCGGGCGGAATTGGCATGAACGGTCGTGAGCGAACCAGGATGGCCGGTGTTGATCGCCTGCAGAAACGCGAACGTTTCAGCGCCGCGTAACTCGCCTAACAACAGACGGTCGGGTCGCATGCGAAGCGAGGCTTCGAGAAGCTGTTGCGCGGAGACTTTGGCAAGGCCCTGGTCGCCCTTCGAGGCTATCAGCGTGACGTTGTTGGGAGCCGGCAGCCTCAGTTCGCGGGTGTCTTCGATCGTGATGATCCGTTCACGGGGCGGGATTTCCTTCAAGAGTGCGTTCAAGAACGTCGTCTTGCCGGTCGACGTACCGCCTGAAACGACGATCGAGACGCGGTTGCGCACCGCATACTGGAGGAACTCCATCGGCGAGGTGTCCTGCAACATTTCGACAAGTCGCTTTTCTTCGGTTGAAAGCGCCAGGCCGCTACCCATCGCCGTGTTCTCGAATGCGCCAAGATCCTTGTAGGCATCAAGGCTCATATCCATGATGACCTGTTTGCGGATTGAGATCGCCCCGCCTTCGGGAGCCGCCGGCGGCAAGATGCATTGGATGCGCTCGCCTGAGGGTAGTGCTGCCGACAGGACCGGTTTTTCTTCATTGATGACCTGATTTGTCGCAGAGGCGACACCCGTCGAGATGTTGCGGATCCAGCCGGGCGTGACTTCGCGCTTGACGACGTGCTCCATTTCCTTGGCGCCGAGGCGTTCGATGAACAATTCACCTGGCCTGTTGATCGCAATCTCGGAAACCGAGTCTTCGTTCAAATAGGACCATATTGGCTCCAGATGCGCGCGCAGGACCGGAGCTCTTGCCCAAGGGTCGGGGAGGGGATGCAGGGCGTTCATTTCACCGGACTCCCATAGCCGCGATAAAAATGATCCTTTGGCGTCGCGTAAAGAGGCGTCGGATCGATCGCGGCCTTCGGCCGCCCACCTGCCCTCATTCGTGCAACTTCTTCCTGAACCGGATCGGCGTACAAATCCGAGAAATCGAGATCTCGCCGCACCAGCACGACGATGGACGTGCCCTGGTCGACGTAGACTGTCGGGCCAATGTTCTGCGTGTCGCGAAACGCCTCTTGCGCGAGTTGCTGCAAGGCGGTCGATGACTTGTCGAACGCGATACCGCGGGCGTCGCGCTGCGATCCATTGCCACCATACGTTACGGTTGTGGTCTCACCGGTCACGGGATCGGTCGTCGACACCTGACGCTGTTGTCCATCCTGGCTGCTGTCGCCAAGCGAAGACAGATATTCAGAAACGCCGCCAACGACGGAGAGCATGATGGCGTTGCCGTACCGTTCAACCCAGTGCGTATCGACACGGCCGCCCATGCCGCCTCGGCCGAGCGCATCTGCACCAGGCGACTTTATATCGACGGAAATACCGTCCGAGCGAATGACCCTGTTCCAGACGATGAAAACACGCTTTTGACCGCGCGCAAGCCCCGAGCGGTATTCTCCGGTCAAGCGCGAGCCTTTTGGAATGAGGACCCGCCTGCCGTCCAGCGAAAAGACATCCTCACGCACGACAGCGCGAACTGCGCCGGGAAGGTCGGTGTTAACAGCGGTTTCCAAATAGCCGCGAAGGATCGTTCCTTCAGGGATCAACGCATCGGTGCGTCGGAATATTTTGGCTTTAACGATCCCGGAAGAACTTGCCTCGGACTGAGCCAGGAATGCCTTGTTGGGATCACTGTCGGCGCCGGGGACCGGGACGATCTGACCGTCGGGGGCGATTTCGACCTGTGCCGCCTGGGCGCCGGCGTCCGTCGAGCCGGTTTCACCATTCGTCACCATCTGGTTCGATCGCAGGCGTTCCCACACTGCTTTTTCGTGCTCTGCGGCCTCAGCCTTGCGGCGAGCCTCTTCGTCAGCCGCGGCCTTCTGGCGAGCTTCTTCCGCCTCGGCCTTGCGGCGAGCTTCCTCGGCCGCCATTTGCGCCTCCAGCGCACGCCGCTGCGCATCGAGATCCGCGCCCTCCTGCACGGTCTGATCGACATTATCGGCTTGTTGCGTGCCCTTCTGGTCGTCAGCCGGTGGCGGCACCACGATCTGGTCGATCGTGCCGTCGGCAGGTTGTGGCGGCTCGTTCAACGCCGGCGGGCGGAACTCGGGCGGGTTGAAGTTTTCCTCGCCATCGCTGCGAAGATCGCGCGATACCGGCTCCCGAGGCCAGTTCAGCCATATCAGCGCGCCCACCAGCACCACGCCGAGGCCGACCAGGGCGATTTTGGTACCCACACCCGCACCGCGGCGCGCGACCGTCGGGCTGCCGTCCAGTTGGTTATAATCGATCTGCGTCATCACCGCCCTCCGCTGGACCCGAACAGGGTGGAACCACCTGTCAGTTTCGTTGGACCGTAGACCTGCTCGACTGGATCGATAGCGTTGGGTCGAGCCCGGTTGTAAAGGCAGAGTGTCTTGCCATCGGCTCGCAAGGTGAATTGCCGTGCCACCTTGTCGATGACGGTGTATTTGCCCTGCGTGCGAACGTTGACCAGCGACTCATGGCGCTTGTCGTCGACCACGAAAATCGCCGGAATGTCACCCTTGAACTCCAGAAACACCTTGGTGCCGTCGTCGAATACGGTGCGCGGCTTCAAGCTGTCATCGCCTTTGTACGCATAGTCGTAATTGAGATCGGCATAGTTCAGGTCCTTCAAATCCGGATCGGCGGCGCTCTCCTTGGCCTGCGAGAGCAGGCGCGCGTTGATATCCTCGTCCGGGTATTTGAACCGGACCTGGAAGGATGCCCGGTCGCGGCTATTGTCAGTTGCCTGCAGCAGCAGGGAATAGACGCGCCGGTTGGTGACCACGTTGACGTTGGTCCAAGCATCGCGCTCCAGCGGCTTGACAAACAGAAATCGCGATCCGCGTTTGGGGATGATCGACCAGCCCTTCGTGTCGCCGGCGGAAACGGTCTCGATGACTTCGGTCGGACTGAGTTCGACCATCGTCGAAATA
>NZ_RZQL01000382.1 GCF_003997935.1 Mesorhizobium sp. M7A.F.Ca.US.006.01.1.1 | reverse complement strand
CCCCGCCGATCCCGATTTCGGCGGCAGCGGCATGGGCTATCTCGCCCATGTGATCGCCGTCGAGGAGATTTCACGCGCTTCGGCCTCGGTCGGCCTCTCCTACGGTGCCCATTCCAACCTCTGCGTCAACCAGATCAACCGCTGGGCGACAACGGCGCAGAAGGAAAAATTCCTGCCGCCACTGTGCTCGGGCGAGCGTGTCGGCGCGCTGGCGATGTCGGAATCCGGCGCCGGCTCGGACGTCGTCTCGCTGAAGCTGCGCGCCGAAAAGCGCAATGATCGCTACGTGCTCAATGGCACCAAGATGTGGATCACCAACGGGCCGGACGCCGAAACACTGGTCGTCTATGCCAAGACCGATCCGGACCTGAAATCGCGCGGCATCACCGCCTTCATCGTCGAGAAGGCTTTTGCCGGATTTTCCGTGGCGCAGAAACTCGACAAGCTCGGCATGCGCGGCTCCAACACCGGCGAACTGGTATTCGAGGATGTGGAAGTACCCTTCGACAACGTGCTGCACGAGGAAGGGCGCGGCGTCGAAGTGCTGATGTCGGGCCTCGACTATGAGCGCACGGTGCTGGCCGGCGGCCCGATCGGCCTGATGGCGGCGTGCCTCGACGTGGCAATCCCCTATGTGCATGAGCGCAAGCAGTTCGGCCAGGCGATCGGCGAGTTCCAGTTGGTACAAGGCAAGCTGGCCGACATGTACACGACGCTGAACGCCGCGCGCGCTTACGTCTATGCCGTCGCCGCTGCTTGCGATCGCGGCCAGACGACGCGCAAGGATGCCGCCGGCTGCGTGCTGTTTGCCGCCGAGAAGGCGACGCTGATGGCGCTCGACGCCATCCAGCTGCTTGGCGGCAATGGCTACATCAACGACTATCCGACCGGCCGCCTGCTGCGCGACGCCAAGCTCTACGAGATCGGCGCCGGCACCAGCGAAATCCGCCGCTGGCTGATCGGCCGCGAGATCATGGCGGAGGGGGTATAGCATGGCTGCGCTGCAAACCCAGATCTCCCCCTCCTCCGAAGCATTCCGCGCCAATGCCGAGCGCATGCGGGCGCTGGTCGCCGACATTGCGGAGAAGGCAGCCACCGTCGAGCGCGGCGGCTCGGAGGAAGCGCGCGAGCGGCATGTTTCGCGCGGCAAGCTGTTGCCGCGGGAGCGCCTGGCCCAGTTGCTCGACACCGGCTCGCCCTTCCTCGAGATCGGCCAGTTCGCGGCATGGTCGATGTATGGCGAGGAGATCTCTTCGGCCGGCATGATCGCCGGCATCGGCCGCGTCGAAGGCACCGAGGTGATGGTCGTCGTCAACGATGCCACGGTGAAGGGCGGCACCTATTATCCGCTGACGGTGAAGAAGCATCTGCGCGCGCAGGAGATCGCACTGCAAAACAATCTGCCCTGCATCTATCTCGTCGACAGCGGCGGCGCCAATCTGCCCAACCAGGACGAGGTGTTTCCCGACCGCGAGCATTTCGGCCGCATCTTCTACAACCAGGCCAACATGTCGGCATCAGGCATTCCGCAGATCGCCTGCGTCATGGGTTCCTGCACGGCGGGCGGCGCCTATGTGCCGGCGATGTCCGACGAGACGATCATGGTGCGCAACCAGGCGACCATTTTTCTCGGCGGACCGCCGCTGGTGAAAGCGGCAACCGGGGAGGATGTCAGCGCCGAGGATCTCGGCGGCGCCGATGTGCACACGCGGCTTTCCGGAGTTGCCGACCACTATGCGCTCGACGACGACCATGCGCTCGCCATTTGCCGACGCATCGTCAAAAACCTGAATCGGAACAAGACTGTAAGTCTGAACTTACAGAAATCGATTCCGCCGCTTCATCCGGCGGATGAACTCTACGGCATCGTGCCGACCGACCTGCGCCAGCCCTATGACGTGCGCGAGGTGATTGCGCGCATCGTCGACGGTTCCGAATTCGACGAGTTCAAGCAGAATTACGGCACCACGCTGATCACCGGCTTTGCCCATCTCCATGGCATGCCGGTCGGCATCATCGCCAACAACGGCGTGCTGTTTTCCGAAAGTGCTGTGAAGGGCGCGCACTTCATCGAACTGTGCTGCCAGCGCAAAATTCCATTAGTCTTCCTGCAGAACATCACCGGCTTCATGGTCGGTCGAAAATACGAGGCGGGCGGCATCGCCAAGGACGGCGCCAAGCTGGTGATGGCCGTTGCCACTGCCAAAGTGCCGAAGGTGACTGCCATCATCGGCGGTTCGTTCGGCGCGGGCAATTACGGCATGTGCGGCCGCGCCTATTCACCGCGCTTCCTGTGGATGTGGCCGAACGCCCGCATCTCGGTGATGGGCGGCGAACAGGCGGCAACGGTGCTTGCCATGGTCAAGCGCGAAGGCATCGAGCGCAAGGGCGGGCAATGGAGCGCCGAGGAAGAGGCGAAATTCAAGAAGCCTATCCTGATGAAATACGAGCATGAGGGCCATCCGCTCTATTCGTCCGCACGCCTCTGGGACGACGGCATCATCGACCCTGCGAAGACGCGCGACGTGCTGGCGCTCAGCCTGTCCGCGGCGCTCAACGCCGAAATCGAGGACACGCGCTTTGGCGTGTTTCGGATGTGAGAATGGACGGTCAACTTCGACGGCCAAGCGGCGGAACTATACCGGCAGGCCGTTGCTGCCGTGCGAAAAGGCTGAACTGTATGGACCAACCGATTCATCAGCATAGGCGGCTTCGAATCTCGAACAGTGAACTGGCGGCGGGGCAAAATATTCGCTACTGCTTATCCAGCATGGGGCAATGGGGACGGGCTGGAAATGAAATTGAAATATTGCCAGGGAACGGCTGCTTCGATACTTTCTGTATTTCTAATATTAACGGCGACCGGCACCAGCTCGGCGGAATCGCTCGCAGGACGCAAGGGAGACGTGCGTTTTCCGCCGACCTTGGGGTCGGGCGAATGCAACGTTGCCTACAAGGGCTACGTCGCGGCGAGCGGCCATTCGGCCTACGCCACAACCTTTTATTCGCGCGTTGTCGACCTCTACATCATCTGCGGGACGAAGCTCAACGCGCCGTCCCAGAAGGCAGCGGAAGAAATTGCGCTACGCAACTGCCAGGCCGGCTTCACACGGTGGAAGCTCAAGACCGCGAGTGGCGGCTGCGCAATCTCGTCATCGAAATAAGACACCAGCCGAGACTTTTTTGCGAATGGGGGAAGCAGAATGAAATCCGGGACCTGCAAACGAGCAGCCACCTCCATAGTGGCAGGCTTGCTGATGGTGACGGCCCCCACCGCCGCCATGGCCGGATCGCTGGCAGGCAGCAAGGGCGACGTGCGCTACCCAGTGACCATTCCTATAGGAACCACCGGGGGCTGCGGGAAGGCCTATGCTGCGTATCTCGCAGCCGCAGGCCATTCGGCTTTCGCGGCGACGCCAATCGTTCCGGCGATCGAGTACTTCGTTTGCGGCGTGAAGCTGAATGCATCGTCACAAAAGGCGGCGGCGGAACTGGCACTGAAATCCTGTCAGGCCAGCAAAAGCAAATACAAGGTTACCGTAGCCGGCGCCTGCAGCATCGCCGCGTCCAAATAGGCCGGAAGGCGCCCGGTTTTTCTCCTTGGGGAAGACAAGATGAAATCCACGAATTCCAGGCGAACAGCCATGGCGATATTGGCCGGATTGCTGACGATCGCCGCGTGCGGCGCGGGCATGGCCGGCTCACTGACTGGAAGCGAGGGAGACAAGCGTTTCCCGCCGTATCTGCCGCGAAATCCCAAGGATCCCTGCACCAAGGCCTACAAGGCCTATGTCGCGGCCGGTGGCCATTCAGCGTACGCAACCACGCCGTACGCGCGGATAATGTCGTCGTACATAGTTTGCGGCGGCCACCTCAACGCACCATCTCAAAAGAGGGCCGAAGAGTTGGCGATGAAATCCTGTCAGTCCACCCGCGGCCACTACAAGGTAACGACAGGCGGCGGTTGCGAGATCGCGGCCTCGAAGTAGGCACAAGCGACCGCAAGGTAGAGCACTCCCTTAGTAAGGGAGAGGTCCACGCCGAGGGCTGGAATGGCTTGCGGGACAGTGCCCCCCTCTGTCCGGCAGGACTGAGGCTGGTGTTCAAGCGCACTGCTTTCCGCGCGCTTCGAACCTTACTCGCGGAGGCTCCATGTTCGCCAAGATCCTGATCGCTAACCGCGGCGAGATCGCTTGCCGTGTCATCCGGACGGCGCGCAAAATGGGGGTGCGCACTGTCGCCGTCTATTCGGATGCCGACGCGAAATCCCTGCATGTCGAGATGGCCGACGAGGCGGTGCATATCGGCGCCTCGCCCGTCGGCGAAAGCTATCTGCGCGGTGAC
>NZ_RZQL01000381.1 GCF_003997935.1 Mesorhizobium sp. M7A.F.Ca.US.006.01.1.1 | reverse complement strand
GCAGCAAGCTCGGCCAACACGCGGCGTGCCTACGCCGCCGATTGGAAGCATTTTTGCGCCTGGGCGCGCCGCCAGCATCTCGAGGTGTTGCCGCCCGATCCGCAGGTCGTCGGCCTCTACATCACGGCCTGCGCGTCCGGTAAGGTAGCGGGCGACAAGAAGCCGAACGCCGTCTCGACAATCGAGCGACGTCTCTCTTCGCTGACCTGGAATTTTTCTCAGCGTGCCCAGCCGCTGGACAGAAAAGACCGGCATATCGCCACTGTGCTGGCCGGCATTCGCAACAGCCACGCCTCCCCTCCCCGGCAAAAGGAAGCCATTCTGCCTGAAGACCTGATTGCCATGCTGGAAACGCTCGACCGCGGCACTCTGCGCGGCCTGCGCGACCGCGCCATGCTGCTGCTCGGCTTTGCCGGCGGTCTGCGCCGCTCCGAGATCGTGGCTTTGGATGTCGGCCGCGACCAGACCGAGGACGGCCGCGGCTGGATCGAGATCCTCGACAAGGGCATGCTCGTTTCCCTTCGCGGCAAGACCGGCTGGCGGGAGGTCGAAGTCGGGCGCGGCTCGTCCGATGCCACCTGCCCGGTTGTCGCGCTGCAGACCTGGCTCAAATTTTCCAGGATCGGCCATGGCCCCCTCTTTCGCAGGGTGACAGGGCAAGGCAAAACAGTGGGCGCCGAGAGGCTCAATGACCAGGAAGTGGCGCGGCTGGTCAAGCGCACCGCTCTCGCGGCTGGTGTCCGCGGCGACCTGTCCGAAGGCGATCGCGCGACAAGATTCTCGGGCCATTCGTTGCGTGCCGGTCTTGCCTCATCGGCCGAGGTTGATGAGCGCTACGTGCAAAAGCAGCTCGGCCATGCCTCGGCTGAAATGACTCGCCGCTATCAGCGCAGGCGCGATCGCTTCCGTGTCAATCTCACCAAGGCGAGCGGACTATAGGCCGGGCACGCCCCTCCCCTGCCCTTCGGATGCCGAGAAGTGCGTTATCGCCAAGATAGCTGGTCCTTCGGCAACCGGCCGCTTGGGTCGAATACGGTTACCTTGTGCGGCAGACCCGGACCCCAGTCCCAAAGGACCAGGTTGCGATCCTCCATCTCGGCGCTCGGCGCGAAACTTGGGACCACAATGCCGGCAATACTCCGAGGCCGCAGCCGGTCGTAGACGGACCAGGACGCCGGGCGCTCTCCGTCGCTAAGCGCCGTCGCCCAGGCGCAGGCCATGTCCTCGAGCGCGATAGAAAATTCTCCCCTCGCCTCGTTCGTTGTCAGATCCACGATATCATCGCAGTCAATCTCATAGGAGCATAGCACGCAAGGATCGATCCGGTGCGCGAACCCCTGGTTGGCTTCCTTAACCGCTGTCATGATGGTAAGCGCCAAATAGAGCGCCGGCACGCCTTTGGGATTAAATCGCGCACCTCTGATCGCCGCCCCTTCGCCGGAAGTCGGCTTGAATGCCCAACGTGGATCGTGTGCCCGGTAGCAGGTTCCAACGAACCTCAAGCGAAACCACCAACGGCCATGTGATCGAGATAATCACGGACCGCAGCGGCCTTGCCTTCCTTCACCAGCGCCTCAGCGGTGCGTCCGCCAAATGCTGGAAGCGGCTGAGCCCGATACCAAGCCATCGCCTGCTCCTTGCCACCCGCCCAATCCGTCACGCGGCTGATGATCTCGAGCATTTCCCGCAGACGGCCCTGTGTCTTAACCGTAGCGCTGCGCTCTGACCGATAAAGGGTCTCGCGAGCAAGACCAGCGGTCTGGGCCAACTGGCCTTTGGACATGCCAAAACCGTCCGCGACCTGCTCGATCGCAATCTTCCCGTTCCCGTCCATATAGGACAAGATGAGAGGTCCATTCTGCTCGGGGATCTTCAGTGCATGAGCCACAGAATTCATCCTACCATATTGAGAGTCTTATTTCTTGTGCAAAAGATATGGCAGTTCTGACCAGCTTTCAAGCTCGGCACCGAACGAATTCGAGGTGCTGCCTAGCACGCGGATTGAGCCGACCGTGCGCGCGTCGAGGCAGCAAGTTCGGCAAACACCCGTGGGGCCTATGCCCCCACTGGGAGAATTTTTGCGCCTGCTGCCGGAGTCAGTCGTTTGATCCGCAGCTGCCAGACTCACAAATCGTCTGCCTCTACATCACCGCCCAGGCCTCGGGATCTCGGCCTGGTGTTGCGTGTGATCGAACCGACGACGGCCGCGGCTGGATTGAATTCTTTCCAGACCTGGGCGTGCTGATTACGTTGCGGAGCAAGACCGGCTGGCGCGAGGTCGAAATTTGCGGCTCGTCCGCGCCACCTTTCCGGTTGTCGCTCTGCAGACCTGGCTGAGGCTGGCCTGTGGCGCATGGCATCCTCTTCCGCTTCGTTACCGGTCAGGACAAGGCGGTGGGACCCGAGCGGCTGAACGATCAGGAGGTGGCGCAGCCGGTCAAACGCGCCGCCTTGGCCGCCGGCTTGCGCAGGGATCTTTCCAGAGGCGAGCGCGGCCCAAAGTTTTCTGGCCATTCGCTGCGCGCGTCCTCAGCCGAGGTCGACGAGCACTATGTGCAAAAAGCAGCTGCCACGCCAGCGCAGAGGTCACACGCAAGTATCAGCGACGGCGTGACCGGTTTCGAGTTCTAACTAGGGCGTTGGATTTGTGCGGTGCGGTACGCGCACAGCCGCAGGTGGCTCGGGATGGCCAATGCGCCCGAGAGCCAGATGCCCAACCATCAAGTTGATGAGTGTCTAGGGTTTCTTGGTACCGTGCATCCCTCCAACTTGAAGAGCTGTTCCCAGCTGGGAACTTAAAGTACGGGTGGTGCTTCTCGATGTGTCCTCGGGATCGTTCACCAAGTTGGACTAGACCCAGAGTTAGGCTGCTTTGAGACTGCAGCGCCCTCCTGCTTGCCCATCGACTAACCGGAGGATATTGCGCGTGGAGAGCAGCCCAAAGTGCCAAACGGTGCTCGCGTGGCATGCGTTGCAACAAATCCGAGCGGTTGAGGGGCAATTCTCGAGAACCGCTTAGCGCCGAATGCCTTGTTGCAGGGAAGGGGGCCGTGGGGCGTCTAGCTGGCCAGCCTGGCAGGCGCGATTACCGAAGTGACATCGGAAGCGTCGTGGAATGGCTGAATCACAAACACGTCTCCGACGCGAAGGGTGTGACACCCCCTAGGGACTGCGCGAGTAACGTGCCTGCCGTCACAACGGGAATTTCGCCACCACCAATGTGGGCATCTCTCGAGGCGCCGAAAGCTGCCCGCGCCTTTGTACGTCGCTCGCCGCCGCACGCGGAATCTATAGCCAGCCGGCACACCGACGTCGACTATCCACCGGAACAAAGCGGGCAACGTCCTCGCCCGTGCCCTATGCTGCGTGACCACCTGCATAGCTACATTGTTCATCACCTGATGCGCAATTTTGACGGCATAGAGGAGCCAGTGATAGCGAGAGTTCCCAGCTGGGAACTGCCTTATGTCCATTTGCCCGAATTCTCCGAATCGGGCATAAGCCCAGTAACGGAAAAACCGCGTAATTCGAAAAGTTGGCGTAGTTGGCGTGGCGTTAACAGCTTGTTAACCACAGTCGCTATCATTGTGGCGCTGGGTGCAAGAGGAGAATCTGGGTGACGCGGCATCTAAGTAGCCTTCAATTCATGAATACCTTTTCGACGAAACTCGACAAGGCACTCAACAATCTTTCGTTGGCTCAGTATCCTCCTGATGCGATCCGAACGATGCGCAAATTCACGTCAACGGAAGTGGCAGCATTGCTAGGAGTGACCGAAGCTTACATCCGGCAGGTCTCTCTAAAAGGGCAGGGACCTGAGCCAGAGACAACAGCGACGGGGAAGCGCCTATATTCTGTCGAGCAGGTGCTGGAGCTTCGGATGCATTTGGCGGAAAAGGCACGAAAAAAATGGATCAATCCTCGTCGCGTCGATGGCGAGGACTGCCAGATAATTGCGATCACCAATTTCAAAGGGGGATCGTCCAAGACAGCGACCACTATTCATTTGGGTCACTGGCTGGCACTTCGTGGGTATCGCGTCCTCGCAGTCGACATGGATCCCCAGGCGTCGCTAACCAGCCTGCAAGGAGCGTTGCCCGGATTTGACTACCGAGAAGGTGACACTCTTTACTCGGCGATCCGCTTTGATGATCCGGTGCCAACCGAAAAGATTGTACATAAGACTCATATCATCGGATTCGACGTCATCTGCGCCGGCCTTGAGCTGACAGAATTCGAAACCGCCGTTACCCTTGAAATGCGCAAGAGCGGTGGAACCGGTTTTCTGCTTCGAGTGTCACAGGCCCTCGAACAGATCGTCGATCGCTACGATATCGTTCTTCTCGAC
>NZ_RZQL01000037.1 GCF_003997935.1 Mesorhizobium sp. M7A.F.Ca.US.006.01.1.1 | reverse complement strand
GAATACAAACAGGGCGCCCGGTCCGAAATACTGCATTGCCGTCGAGGCGGCGAACGGGCCGCCAATGGCGCCGAAGGAATAGAACAGCATCAGCGCCGCGTTGATCAGCACGAACTCGCCCGTGTCGGCGCGATCGTTGGAATGCGCCGCCGACAGCGAATAGAGCGGCATGGCGAAGCAGCCGAAGATGAAGATGAAGATGAAGTTGAGCGCCGGATTGCTGCCGGCGATGAACACCAGCGCCAGCGCCGAAAACATCGCGCAGCACGTCGTGATCAACAGCACGCGGCGCCGGTCCCAGCGGTCGGAGAGGTAGCCGAGCGGGTATTGGATGATGGCGCCGCCGAAGATGCCGACGCTGACGAAGGTGACGACATCGGCGACCGACATGCCGATCTGCTCGGCATAGACCGGCGACAAGGTGCGAAAGGCGCTGTTGGTGACGCCGACGGCGATGCAGCCGAAGCAGCCCAGCGGCGAAATCCGCCAGACGCGCGCCAGGTCGAGCTTGACCTCATCGGGTGGTGCCGGGTTGGAGCGGTCGCCGAGCGACACCGGCACCAGCGACAAGGTGATCATCATCGACATGATGGCGAAGATAGCGAAACCGCCGGCGCCGAAGATCGGGATCAGGAACTGGGCTGATGTCACCGAACCGATGTCGACCATCCGGTAGATCGCCAGCACGCGTGCCCGGTCGTGATTGCTGACGCCGGAATTCAGCCAGCTTTCGACGATGGTGAACAGCCCGGCGAAGCAGAAGCCGCCGGCAAGGCGTACCGCGCACCACATCACCGGATCGATGACCAGCACCAGGAGCAAAGTGCCGACCGAGGCGATTGCCGCCAGCGCCGAAAATGCCCTGATATGGCCGACCGCCTTCATGATGCGGGTGATGGCCAGGCAGCCGAGCAGGAAGCCGGCGAAGTAGAAGGTGCCCATCAGGCCGATGTCGGAAGCCGAAAACCCTTCCTGCGCGCCGCGCAGCGCGATCAGCGTGCTCTGCAGCCCGTTGCCGCCGAGCAGTATGCCGGCGGCGAGAAGGAGGGGGATCATCGGGCGGATGGAGGACATGGGGAACACAACCGCTTGGTCGGCTTCCTTCTTGGACCATCGCCTTTGCCAACGCCAGCAGCAAATCCCTGCGCCCACAGGAACGGGCCGGCGCATCCGCCTGAATTCGTTTCGCTTTACTCAAGGGCGCTGCGGCCGCCGATGCCGGGCCGCCGGCCGAGCCACTCGGCCGCTCCCGACGCGACAGCTATTCCGGCGAGGACGGTGATGAGCCCGACAATCAGGTTCGCGCTCACCCGTTCGCCCAGGAAGATGACACCGAAGATCGATGCCGTTACCGGATTGACCGCAACAGAGACTGCAACCAGTGTCGGAGCGGCGCGTCCAAGCGCGAATGCCCAGAGGAAGAAAATGAAGGCGCCGCAAACTATGGCCAGATATCCGCTCGCGATCCACTGAGGTGCGCTGAGAGTGGCAAGTCGCGCGAAGCCTCCGTTCAAAGCAACCATGCCCGACAGGCAGACCGCGCCCACGCCCATGCCAGATGCTACGAACGGGATTGGCGCGGTGCGGGATAGAAATGGTCTCGACCAGACGTTGTAGAGCGCCATGCAGAAAGCGGCCGCGACCATGAGCAGATCTCCGCGCCATGCACCCGGAGGAGCGCTCGTCAAACTCGTACCGAGTGCGACGGTCACTCCAGCCATTGCGATCAGGACACCGACGACCTTGCGCATGGTCGGCGGCTCGATCCTGAGAACCGCCCCGGCAAGCATGGTGAGCAGAGGCAGTGTCGAAAGCGCCAGAGCTCCGCGTGCCGCCGTCGTGTAGATGAGGGCTCCGTTGAAGAGCACGGGAAACAGTCCGAAAAACAGGACACCCAATGCGCTGGTACCAAGCCAGTCGCTCTTCGGCGGCCATGTGTCACGCCGCCAAAGTGCGATGGCGCCCAAGACCAAAAAGCCGCCGCCGAACCGGAGCGCGCCGATCGTGAGAGGGTCGAGCGTACCTGCGAGGTATCGTGTTGCGCCAACCGCCGTGCCTCCGAGGGCACTGGAGAGAATTGCAGCGAGCACACCGAGAATTTCCATTGATCCCGACCTTTGTCAGTTCGGAGCCAGCGATATCGGGCGGGCGGGCCATAAGGAATCGAATAAGCTCAATGAGTTTGATAACATTCCACTATGAGCACCCCGAACCTCGATCCGGACCTGCTGCGGGCCTTCGTCGTCGTTGCCGAGCGCCTTTCGTTCACGCGAGCCGCCGAGCAGCTCAATAGAACGCAGGCGGCCGTCAGCTTGCAGGTGAAACGTCTTGAGGAGCGCATCGAGACCATCTTGTTCCGGCGCTCGACAGCCCGCGTTGAACTCACCGCCGCCGGGGAGGGCTTTCTGATCGATGCCCGCCGCATTCTTGCTCTCAATGAGCAGGCGATTGCGCGTGTTTCCGGTCAGCAGGTGGCCGGACAGGTTCGCATCGGGGTCATGGAGGATTATGGCACCAAGATCCTGCCGCGCCTCCTTGCCGGCATCGCCGAGCGATTTCCGTTGGTGCAGGTCGAAATGGAGATTGGTCTCACCGCCCGGCTCTTGAAACGGCTTGGGTCGTCGTTCGACGCCGTCATCGCCATGCACCCGGAAGGCACGACCGACGGGGATTTGATATGCCGCGAAAGGGCGATTTGGGCGGCGGCGGCGACGCGGCCCGTCGAGGAGCTCGATCCACTGCCCGTCGCTCTGTCGAGCCCCGATTGCCTGTTTCGCTCCTGGGCCATTGAGGCGCTCAACAAGGCAGGCCGGCCATGGCGGTTGGCCTATGTCAGCCCGAGCCTCTCAGCCACGGAGGCAATTGTCGAACAGGGCCTGGCGGTCACCGTGGTCAAGGGCAGCATGCTTGCGCCGGGCCTGCGAGATGTCCATCCCGGCCGGCAAGTGCCGCCACTGCCGGGAGCGGAAATTCGCCTTCATCATGCCGCAACGTCGTCCGCCAGCGCTGCATTGGTCGTCGAACACCTTGCCCAGCGTCTTCGGCTATCGGCACTGGGCTCATAGGTCGCCTGGGAAAGCGGAACCGAGACACCAAGCCGGGCCACTTGCCTTGACAAATCCGGCCTCCCATGCGCTTTTCGCGCAAATTTTCAGGCTGAGCTGTGATGCTTCGGCCCCAGCACCCCGGACTTTACCAATGACAATGCACCGTTACCGCAGCCATACCTGTGCCCAGTTGAGGAAGAGCGACGTCGGCTCGACCGTTCGCCTGTCGGGCTGGGTGCATCGCGTGCGCGATCATGGCGGCCTGCTCTTCATCGACCTGCGCGACAATTATGGCCTGACCCAGATCGTCGCCGACCCGGATTCGCCTGCCTTCAAGGTCGCCGAGACCGTGCGCGGCGAGTGGGTCATCCGCGTCGACGGCGAGGTTAAGGCGCGTTTGCCCGAGACCACCAACGCCAATTTGCCGACCGGCGAGATCGAGATTTTCGCCCGCGAGATCGAGGTGCTGTCGGCGGCCAAGGAATTGCCGCTGCCGGTGTTCGGCGAGCCTGACTATCCCGAGGATATCAGGCTGAAATACCGTTTTCTCGACCTGCGCCGCGAGACGCTGCACAAGAACATCATTGCGCGTACGAAAATCATCGCGGAAATGCGCAAGCGCATGGGCGAGGTCGGCTTCACCGAATTCTCGACGCCGATCCTCACCGCCTCGTCGCCGGAAGGCGCGCGCGACTTCCTGGTGCCGTCGCGCATCCATCCCGGCACCTTCTACGCGCTGCCGCAGGCGCCGCAGCAGTACAAGCAGCTGATCATGGTGTCGGGCTTCGACCGCTACTTCCAGATCGCGCCCTGCTTCCGCGACGAGGATCCGCGCGCCGATCGTCTGCCGGGCGAATTCTACCAGCTCGACCTCGAAATGAGCTTCGTCGAGCAGGACGACGTGCTGTCGACCATGGAACCTGTCATGCGCGGGGTCTTCGAGACCTTCGCCAACGGCAAGCCGGTGACGCAGAATTTCCAGCGCATTCCCTATGACGTCGCCATGCGCAAATACGGCTCCGACAAGCCGGACCTGCGCAACCCTATCGAGATGCAGGCCGTTTCCGACCATTTTCGCGATTCCGGCTTCAAGGTGTTCGCCAACATCCTGGCCAACGACCCGAAGGCTGAAGTGTGGGGCATTCCCGCCAAGACCGGCGGCAGCCGCGCGTTCTGCGACCGCATGAATTCCTGGGCGCAGGGCGAGGGCCAGCCGGGGCTCGGCTATATCTTCTGGCGCAAGGAGGGCGACAAGCTCGAAGGCGCCGGCCCGCTCGCCAAGAACATCGGCGAGGAGCGCACCGAGGCGATCCGCCTTCAGCTCGGCCTTGCCGATGGCGACGCCGCCTTCTTCGTTGCAGGCGACCCGAAGAAGTTCGTCTCCTTTGCTGGGGCTGCGCGCACCCGTGCCGGCGAGGAGCTGAACCTTGTCGACCGCGAGCGTTTCGAGCTGTGCTGGATCGTCGACTTCCCGTTCTTCGAGTGGAACGAGGAAGAGAAGAAGATCGACTTCGCCCACAACCCGTTCTCGATGCCGCAAGGTGGCATCGATGCGCTGAATGGCGAGGACTTGCTCGGCATCAAGGCGTTCCAGTACGACATGGTCTGCAACGGGTTCGAGATCGCCTCAGGCGGTATCCGCAACCATCTGCCCGAAACCATGGTCAAGGCGTTCGAGACGGTCGGGCTGGATCGCGCCACGGTCGAGGAGCGCTTCGGCGGCCTCTATCGTGCCTTCCAGTATGGCGCACCGCCGCATGGCGGCATGGCCGCCGGTGTCGACCGCGTCGTAATGTTGCTGCTCGGTGCCAAGAACCTGCGTGAGATCACCATGTTCCCGATGAACCAGCAGGCCTATGATCTGTTGATGAACGCACCCTCGGAAGCGAGCCCGCAGCAGCTTCGCGACCTGGCGCTGCGTGTTGCCGTGCCCAAGAAGGACGCCTGATCGCTGCTAGAGCGGTTTGACGCAATTCCCAAGGGAAAGCGCTACGCGCTTTTCCCGGGAAAACCGCCTCACACTTTTCCTGGAATTGCTCGGGCGATGCTTTAAAGAACTGCCCGAACCGATTCTTTCGATTCGCTAATCCCGATAAAAAAGCCCGGCATCGCTGCCGGGCTTTTCGCATATTGAGATCGCTTCGATCAGTCTTCGTTGGCCTTGACGGTGACGCCGAGCGTCTTCGGCAGATCGAGCGGGTTGGACATGGCGCCCGCCATGATCAGCGCGAACGGCACGGATGCCGGCGGCTCGGCCGAGATTTCGAGGCTCTTCGGATCGTCGAGGAATTTGCTGACCGCGGCGGTGACCTGTGCCGTCAGTTCCGGATTGTTGAGCTGCGCCATGCCGAACGGCACGATCGCCTTGGCCTGGTTGGCGATGTCCTTGCCGGACATGCCTTGCTGCTTGCCGACATAGTCCAGAACCTTGTTGGTCAGCGAATCGTCGTCGAAGCGGATCGAGGCGCTGTTGAACGAAAGCTGCTGCAACAGGCCGAGCATGGCCATGCCTTGCGCCGAATTGTCGGCGCCTTCAGGCTGTGCCGCCATCTTCTTCTGCATTTCCTGCAGCGACTTGATAAAGTCCAGCGTGTAGCCGCCGAGATTGAAGGTCATGCCGAGCGTGCCGGCATTCTCGACCGAGATGTCGTATTTCGACAGTTCCATCTTGCCGTCCGTGGGCTGCCAGGTGCCGGCCATTTCGAGATTGCCCGCGATGTTCTGGTAGCCGAGCGCGTTGATGACTTCCTTGGACTTGGGATCGTCCACCAGCGTCAGGTCGGCATTGAATTTTTCCGTGGTTGCGGTGAATTCCATCGCCTTGCCGTCCGCCGGCGGCGTGATCTCGATGGCAAGCCCGTCCATCGAGAAGGCGGTCTTGTCGGCGACCTTGACGGTCATGTTCGAGAGTTCGGCTGACTTGTACATCATCAGCGAGCCGAGCGGGCCGGTGGCGCCGTCGGCCGGAACTGTCATGTCATGGATGACGAAGGGGCTGAGGTCGAGGGTGACGCCGTCCTTGCTGTGTGTGAAGGCAGCCGTCGATACGGTGGCGATGTCATAGCCGCCATTTGCCTCGGTCACACCTTCGAGTTTGACGTCGCCGATGGGAAGCGCTTCCTTCTCCGCCGCCGGTTTGATGGCAACGCCCTGCAGCACCATGCTGGTGTTGTCGCCGGTCACCCCAGTCCAGGTGATGTCGACACCTTGTGCGACAAGCGCTGCCTTCAGCCGGTCGGCCACTGCCGTATCCTGTGCGAGGGCCGCATTCAGCGACAGCGTGAGCAAGAAGGTCGAAAAAGCCAGTTTCTTGAGAGTTGAGCGTTTGATTGTCATCGCAAGGTCCCTGAGAGTGTCCTGAAATTGTTTTTTCAATTATTTGCGCCATCACCATTCCGTGACGAACTGGACCGGAAAAAGGCGTGTTCCGGCACATTGGTCAAAAATCGCGGTGAAAGGCAAACCCGATCCCACCGTCTTTGCGCAAACCGGTGAATTTGTCATGAAGAGCCGATAGCCGGATATCGTCGCGCTTGGCCATAGAACCCGCATGTAACAGGCTGATGTTGGCAGACATCCCCTGGGGTGCGGTTTCACGTTGCAGAAAGGCCGGTATCTCCATCGGGCTCTTGCCGCGAATCACCCGCTCGGCTAGTCCGAGCCCATGGGAAAAAGGCTTTTGCCGCCTGAAAATGGCGGTGGCGATCATATCGAGCCGGTCGATCTGAAGAAGGCGCTGGAAGAGCGCTATCTGGCCTATGCGCTGTCGACCATCATGCACCGGGCACTGCCCGATGTGCGCGACGGACTGAAGCCGGTCCATCGCCGCATCATGCACGCCATGCGCCTGCTGCGGCTCAACCCCGACCAGGGTTTTGCCAAATGCGCCCGCATCGTCGGCGAGGTGATGGGCAAGTTCCACCCGCATGGCGACCAGTCGATCTATGACGCGCTGGTGCGGTTGGCGCAGGATTTTTCGATGCGCTATCCCCTGGTCGACGGGCAGGGCAATTTCGGCAACATCGACGGTGATAACGCCGCCGCCATGCGCTACACCGAAGCGCGCATGACCGATGTGGCGACCGAACTTTTGTCCGGCATCACCGAGGATGCCGTCGATTATCGGCCGACCTACAATGAAGAAGACGAGGAGCCGGTGGTTTTGCCCGGCGCCTTTCCGAATCTGCTGGCCAACGGTTCGTCCGGCATTGCGGTGGGCATGGCGACATCGATCCCGCCCCACAACGCCGCCGAGCTTTGCGATGCCGCACTTCACCTGATCGAAAACCGGGACGCGCCGGTGGCGAAGCTGATGGACTTTGTCCAGGGGCCGGATTTCCCGACCGGCGGCATCATCGTCGACAGCCGCGCCTCGATCCTCGAAGCCTACGAAACCGGTCGCGGTGGCTTTCGCGTGCGCTCGAAGTGGTTTCAGGAGGACCAGGGCAGGGGCACCTGGAGCATCGTCGTCACCGAAATCCCCTATGGCGTGCAGAAGGCGCGGCTGATCGAGAAGATCGCCGAACTGCTGATGGCGCGCAAGCTGCCGCTGCTCGAGGACATCAGGGACGAAAGCGCCGAGGATGTCCGCATCGTACTGGTGCCGAAGAGCCGTTCGGTCGACCCCGGCATCCTGATGGAATCGTTGTTCAAGCTAACCGAGCTCGAAAGCCGCTTCCCGCTCAACATGAACGTCCTGTCGCGCGGCAAGGTGCCCAACGTGCTGTCGCTGAAGGGCGTGCTGCAGGAGTGGCTCGAGCACCGCCGCGAGGTTTTGATCCGCCGCTCGAAACACCGGCTCGGCGAAATCGAAAGGCGGTTGGAGATACTTGCCGGCTACCTGATCGCCTACCTCAACATCGACGAGGTGATCAGGATCATCCGCGAGGAGGATGAGCCAAAGCAGGTCATGATGGCCCGCTGGTCGCTTACCGACACCCAGGCCGAAGCCATCCTCAACATGCGCCTGCGCGCGCTGCGCAAGCTTGAAGAATTCGAGATCCGCAAGGAATTCGACGGCCTGAGCGCGGAGAAAAAGCAGATCGAGGCACTGCTTGCTTCAAACGAGAAGCAGTGGGCGACGATCAAATGGGAAGTCACCAACATCCGCGACAAGTTCGGTCCGGAGACCGAGCTCGGCAAGCGCCGTACGCAATTCGCCGACGCGCCCGAGCATGATCTGACCGACATCGCACATGCCATGATCGAGCGCGAGCCGGTCACCGTGGTTGTCTCGGAAAAGGGCTGGCTGCGGGCGATGAAGGGGCATCTGGCCGATCTCTCGACACTGACCTTCAAGGAGGGCGACAGCCTCAAGCTCGCCTTCCATGCCCAGACCACCGACAAGGTGCTGGTCTTCACCACCGGCGGCAAATTCTACACCATCGGCGCCGACCGGCTGCCTGGCGGGCGCGGCCATGGCGAGCCGATCCGCATCATCGTCGATATGGACAATGACCAGGACATCGTCACCGCCTTCGTTCATGACCCGAAACGCAAGCTGCTGCTGGCCTCGCACGACGCCAACGGTTTCATCGTGCCGGAAGAGGAAGTCGTCGCCAACACCCGCAAGGGCAAGCAGGTGATGAACGTCAAGGCGCCGGACGAAGCCAAGCGCTGCATCCCGGTCACCGGCGACCATCTCGCCATCGTCGGCGAGAATCGCAAGATGCTGGTGTTCGCGCTCTCCGAGATTCCGGAGATGGGCCGCGGCAAGGGCGTGCGCCTGCAGAAATACAAGGATGGCGGCCTTCTCGACCTCAAGCCGTTCACGCTGGAGAGCGGCCTCTCCTGGCAGGATTCGGCCGACCGCACCTTCACAAGGTCGCGCGAGGAACTGACTGAGTGGATCGGTGCGCGTGCCTCGGCTGGCCGGATGGTGCCGAAGGGATTCCCGAGGACGGGGAAGTTTGGGTAGCGCTGCTAATCTCCCCCTCGAGGGGGAGATGTCGCCAAAGGCGACAGAGGGGGTCGGTACGACCGGACGCGGCCTCTTGCTTCGAGGAGAGAATGCCGGCGCTTCACGCGCGGCGACCCCCTCTGGCCTGCCGGCCATCTCCCCCTCAAGGGGGGAGATCACCAACCCCACCCCAATCATTTGGACTATCGTCACGATTGCTGCACTATATCAGTGCATAGACAGGAGGGGTGTTTGGGAGAGCCAGGCGTTTGAAGGAAGCAAGAATCCAGAAACCGGAACGGCAGCAGCGCCTCTTTGGCCTGTCGACGCCGCTCAGGGCAGCCGTCATCCCGCCGCTGTCGGCCGCACGCTGGCTGCTGGTGCTGATCGTTGCCGCCGGTGTCTATTTCTTCCACGGCTTCCTGTTCCCGGTGCTGGCGGCGCTCGTCATCGCTTTCGCCAGCTGGCCGCTTTACCGCCGCCTGCTTGTCGCAGTCAGTGGCAACCGCACCATCGCCGCGACCTTTGCCATCCTCTTCATCCTCGCTTTCCTGGTGATCCCGATCGCGCTCGCCGGCACCTATGCGATTAACGAGGTCCGCGAATGGGTCGCCTGGGCGATCGAGACCAACCGGCACGGTGCGGTGACACCGCACTGGATCGCCACCATGCCTGTCGTGGGCGAGTGGCTGAACGAGCAGTGGACCACCAATTTCGGCCATCCCGGCGGCATCGGTGAACTGATCCAATTGGTCAGCGGCGCCAACATCGGCAGCATCTATCGCGGCGTGCTGGCCGCCGGCGGCAGTGCCTTCGGCCTGCTGTTGACCCTCTTGTTCATGATGATTGCGCTGTTCTTTGCCTATCGCGACGGCGAGCATTTTGCCGGCCAGGTCGACCGTCTCGGCGAACGCATCCTGCCGACCAGATGGGAACGGATTTCGCGTGTCGTGCCGGCAACCATCTCGTCGACCGTAACCGGCATGACCGTCATCGCCATCGGCGAAGGCCTGGTGCTGGGCATCGCCTACTGGCTGGCTGGCGTGCCGTCGCCGGTCACGCTTGGCGCCCTGACCGGCGTTATGGCGCTGATCCCCGGCGGTGCACCACTGTCCTTCACACTGGTCTCGATCTATCTCGCCGCCAGCGGCTCGCCGATGGCCGGGCTGGCACTGTTCCTCTGGGGTGCGGTCGAGCTGTTCATCGTCGACAAGACCCTGCGTCCGAAGCTCGTCGGCGGGCCGATAAAACTGCCCTTCCTGCCGACGTTTTTCGGCCTGATCGGCGGCGTCAAGACCATGGGGTTTCTCGGCCTGTTCATCGGCCCGGTGCTGATGGCCCTGCTGGTCGCGATCTGGCGCGAATGGCTGCGCGAGGTGGAAATGGCCGACGACATCGTCCCGGGCTCGGCAGCCGAAATCGAAGCCGGTCCGCAAATCGAGGTCCTGCCGGAACCTGACGTGGCGAAGAAGGCCAGCGGCTGATCTCAACGCACCTTAGGCCGGATGTTGCACCGCAAGGTCGCCACGCCGCTTGCGACCCTCGTGAAGTTGCCACAGCGAATGCGCGATCAGCGTGACGATCAGGATCGCGCCGCCGATCAGGCTGTTGCGCGTCGGTGTCTCGGCAAAGATCATCCACACCCAGACTGGCGCCAGCACGGTTTCGAGCAGGTAGAACATCGCCACTTCGGGCCCCGAAATGTATTTCGGCCCGGCGGCAAGGCAGAAGAACGCTATCGGCATGATGACGGAGCCGTTGAGGATGATCCACCAGGGCGCCTCCACCTGAAAGCCGGTCTTGGAGACCATCAACGCCGCCAGCCCGAAAGGCAGGACGACGCCGATCAGTGAGGTAAAGCCCATATCCTTGCCGCTGGCGCGCGAGATGGTGATGGCGCAGGCGATGAGGAAGGCCGAACACAATGCCATCAGGTCGCCGAACAGATGTCCAGTGCCGACGGAATCGCCGACGATGATGGCGACGCCGACGATCATCATGGCCAATGCCGCAAGGGTCAGCGGCCGCGGCCGCTCCTTCAGGAATACCCACGACAGCAGCGCGGCGAACATGGTGGTGAAGGCCAGGATGAAAACCAGGTTGGCGGTCGAGGTGTTGTAGACGCCGGTGATGAAGGCAATCGCGCCGAGCCCGTAGATCGCGGCAACGATCAGACCCGACCAGCCGGGGATGAGCTGCGGCGCATTCTTGCTGAACGAGCGCCAGATGGTCCACATGATCAGTGCTGCGGCCAAGGTGCAGCCGGTGCGCAGCAGCAGGATTGTCCACGCCTCGCCGTGGGCGAGCCGGATCAGCGGGATGTCCACGGTCAGCGTCAACCCGCCAAATGCGGTGAGCAGAAGTCCTTTGGTGTGAGTATCGTGAGACGACATGCAGCGACTTTCACAATGAATTCGGGAGAGGATGGCGGACCCGCAATCGCACGCTCTCCGCCAACCAGCGGAAAGACCAGCATCGTCTCGATTGAAAATGTTTAAGCCCGGGCTTGGGAAAGAGTAATCAGCGCGCGACCGCTTCGTTGGTGTAGCGCTCCCAGCCCTTCGGGCCGAGATGCTCCTGCGGCATGAAGCGCATCTTATAATTCATCTTGCGCGAGCCGTTGACCCAGTAGCCGAGATAGACATGGGGCAGGCCCATCGCCCTGGCGCGGGCGATGTGGTCAAGGATCATGAACGTGCCGAGCGACCGCTCCTCGAAATCGGGATTGAAGTAGGAGTAGACCATCGACAGGCCGTCGGCCATCTTGTCGGTGAGCGCCACCGCGATCAGCTCGCCCTGTCCCTTGCCGGTGATGAAGGTGTCAGGTCCGCGCCGCCGATATTCGATCACCTTGGTGTCGACATGGGTGTCCTCGACCATCATCGCATAGTCGAGCACCGTCATGTCGGACATGCCGCCACGACGGTGGCGTGCGTCGAGATAGCTGCGGAACAGGGAATATTGTTCGGTCGAGGGCTCGGCATTGTGCATGTAGCCGACGAGATCGGAATTGTGCTGCAGCACGCGTTTCATGTTGCGGCTGGCGACGAATTCCTGGGCTAGGATGCGTACCGAAACACAGGCGCGGCACGTCTCGCATGCCGGCCTGTAGGCGATGTTCTGTGAGCGCCGGAAGCCGCCTTGCGTCAACAGGTCGTTCATCTCCGCCGCCTTGTCGCCGACCAGGTGCGTGAACACCTTGCGCTCGAACTGGCCGTCGAGATAGGGACACGGCGACGGCGCGGTCAGGAAGAACTGCGGCGACTGGGTCGGATGCTGCGTCATCGAGCCTTGGAAACACTCCTTCGAATCGCTCTACCTTTGGCGCGGACGGCGAAAAATTCAACAGGATTATGTGGGCGTGATCGACTCGACGCCTTCACATTTGTGCTCAATCGGTTGCGACTGCTCTTCAGAGAGCCGTTTCAGCGGTCGGTGCGGCTGACGACCGTGCCAAGCAAAAGATCGTGCAAGGTGCGCTTGCGGTCGGAAAACAGCGTCACCAGCAGGACGAGCGGCGACAGGATGACGTTGCCGGCCCAGAACAGCACCGAATGGACGACCGCGGTGAGGCCGTCGATCGGCCTGCCGTCGAGCCGGTCGAGCCGGATGCTCATCATCTTCATGCCCGTGGTGGCCTGGTCGGTGCTGCCCAGCGTGTTCCAGATGTAGAGGATTGCCACAGTCGGTACCAGGACGCCGAACAGCATCCAGCCAAGACCGAGGGTCAAAAGCCCGAGGAAGAACACCAGAATGGCAAACGGAATGGTGAGCAGCGCGACGATGATGTAGTCGATCACGAAGGCCAGGATGCGCTTCGTGCGCACGCCGTCATAGGCCCTGACATCGTCGAGCCTGCTGGTGATGATTTCGCCATCGAGAACGCGCGCGTTCATGTCATTTCCTCGTAACAAGGTCCGACATAGGGTGCGGACCGCTCAGCCATGAAATGGTGAAGGCCTGTGACGGAATCAAGATTAGGTTTCTTGCGATGGCGTCGGGCGCAATGTGAACCGGTTGAATTTGCGGCGCGGATAGCATTAGCTTGTTGCGGCGCAGCAAAGCGCACAGGCGGCGCAAGAAGCGCCCAGGGGCAGGGGACGGGGCAATATGGACTACGACATGCTGGTCATCGGCAGCGGCCCTTCCGGCCGCCGTGCCGCGGTGCAGTCGGCCAAGCTCGGCAAGTCGGTGCTGGTGGTCGACCGCGGCCGGCGTCTGGGCGGTGTCTCGGTGCATACCGGCACCATCCCGTCGAAAACGCTGCGCGAAACGGTGCTCAATCTTTCCGGCTGGCGCGAGCGTGGCTTCTACGGGCGCGGTTACCGGGTCAAGCAGGATATCTCGGTCGGCGATCTGGTCGAGCGCCTGCACAAGACGCTCGACCATGAGGTCGAGGTGCTGCAGCACCAGTTCATGCGCAACACGGTCAAGAGCGCCCGCGCCGCGGTGAAATTCCTTGGCCCCAACAAGGTCAGCCTGACCACGGATACCGGCGATTACAGCGAGGTTGGTTTTGCCAATGCGCTGATCGCGGTCGGCACCAGGCCGCACCGCCCGCGCGACGTGCCTTTCGACAAGACCCGCGTCTTCGACAGCGACGAGATGCTGGAGCTGGATCGCTTGCCGCGCACGCTGACCGTGATCGGCGCCGGCGTCATCGGCGTCGAATACGCGACGATCTTTTCCGCGCTCGACGTCCCGGTGACGCTGGTCGAGCCGCGCAACTCCATCCTCGATTTCGTCGACCGCGAGATCGTCGACGATTTCATCCACCAGATGCGCGATCGCGGCATGACCATCCGGCTGGGCAGCGGGGTGAAGGAAATCCGCTCCAAGCCCGACGCCGCCGAAGTGGAACTGGCCGATGGCCGCACCATTCGTTCCGAGGTCGTGCTCTACGCCGCCGGCCGCACCGGCAATGTCGGCAGCCTGGGCCTGGATGTCGTCGGCATCGACGCCGACTCCAGAGGGCGTATCAAGGTCGATCCGCAATCCTTCCAGACCAGCGTGCCCAACATCTATGCCGCCGGCGACGTCATCGGCTTTCCGAGCCTGGCCTCGACTTCGATGGAGCAGGGCAGGGTGGCTGCCTGCCATGCTTTCGGTGTGCCGTTGCCGCCGCCGCCGGAAACCTTTCCCTATGGCATCTACGCGGTGCCGGAAATCTCGACGGTCGGCCAGTCCGAGGAACAGGTGCGCGAGAGCGGTGCGGCATATGAGGTCGGCGTGGCGCGTTTTCGCGAGACCTCGCGCGGCCACATCATGGGCGTCAACACCGGCTTCCTGAAACTGTTGTTCTCGATCGAAACGCGCCGTCTGCTCGGCGCGCACATCATCGGCGAGGGCGCCACCGAGCTCATCCACATCGGCCAGGCGGTGATCAATCTCGGCGGCACCGTCGACTTCTTCGTCAACAACACCTTCAACTATCCGACGCTCGCCGAAGCCTACAAGATCGCCGGGCTGGACGCCTGGAACCGGATGGGGCGAGGGTAGCCAGGCTGGTCATGCTGGCGAGCCTGTCAGCCTGCCGTCGCCACCGCTGCCGAACCCGGCAGCCATTGCCTGACTATTGCGGCGTCGGCGCTGCCGAATTCATGACCTGATGGGACAATCCTGGCGTCGATCTCAGCGCCATGCCGGCTGAGCAATGTCACCAGAGCAGGGGCGAAGGGCGCATAGGTGAGGTCGGCGGCGCCGGCGATCATCAGCACCCGCACCTTTGACAGATCCGTCGCCGGCATATCATCGAGCACCGGCATCGGCCGCAGCAGCGCGGCGCGTTCGACAAGGCCCGGATGCAGCAGCATCAGGCTCGAAACCAGATTGGCGCCGTTCGAATAGCCGATGAAAATTGTGCGCGAGAGGTCGAGATGGTGATGTGTGGCCGCGTCAGCGACGAAGCCCGCAAAGGCATCGGTTTCGGTGCGGATGCTTGCCTGTTCGAAGAGCGTCGGCGTGATGCGCGCAAACCAGCGGAAACCATCCTCCTGGACAACGCGGCCACGCACCGCGATAAGCGTGGCACGCGGTGCGATCTCTCGCGCCAGCGGCACCAATGTCGTCTCGTCGACACCCGACCCATGCAGCAGGAAGAAGCACTCGCCCGTTGAATCCGCCGCGCTGTAGAGGCGGTAGTGGAAGGCGAGGTCACGCCGCAACGCACCATCCTGTGAGGTCTCTTCGATCATCGCCCATCCTCTTGATTATATGAGGTTTCGCTCAATTTGCCGGCTTCAAAACGCAATATTTTCAAGCTCCGCGAAAGTTGATTGAACCGGGCGCATTACAGTCCGTTTCTCCGCCGATAACATTCCTTCGGGAGGAATCGAAGCGGTGCGCCGGGGGTCGCATTGCCGGTATGAACAACCAGCTTTGAGGCCTTTTTGTCGATGACCACCCAGATTTCCCCGGACCGCGATTTGCGTGTCCCAGACCGCGAGGCGCGTGTCCCAGATCGCGAGGCGCGTGTCTCGGATCGCACTGAGCGTGACACGCGCATCGATGTGATCCGTGCTCTTGCCTTGCTGACCATCTATGTCGACCATGTGCCAGGTACCGCCTTCGAGTATCTGACCTACAAGAATTTCGGCTTTTCCGATGCGGCGGAGGTCTTCGTGCTGATCTCCGGCATTTCGGTCGCGCTCGCCTATGGCAAGAAATTCCAGCCTGGAAACCGGCTGCTGGCAACCTTGAAGATGTTGCGCCGCGCCGGTGTGCTTTATGCCACCCACATCGTCACCACCATGGTGGTGATGGCCATTTTCTGCGCCGCAGCGGTGTTTGCCAGGCGGCCGGAGCTTTTGACGATGATCAACATCGAGCCGTTGATCAAGAATACGCCGCAGGTGCTGATCGGCATCGTGACGCTGGGCCACCAACTTGGCTACAACAACATCCTGCCCGTCTATGCGGTGCTGCTCTTGCTGGCGCCGGTGTTCCTGCTCATTGTGAATTATCGGCCGGTCCTGGCACTGGCAGCATCCGGCGCCCTGTGGCTGGTCGCGGGGATTTATCAGATCGCTCCGCCCAACTATCCCGAGCCCGGCTTCTGGTTTCTCAACCCGCTCTCGTGGCAGTTCCTTTTCAACATCGGCCTGGCGGGCACGCTGCATGTGCGTCGCGGCGGCACCATCCCGGTCAATCGCTGGCTGGTCGGCGCGGCCTTGGCCTACACCGCAGCCGCACTGGTCTGGGTGCACAGCCCGCTTTGGGGGCATATCTCCTGGCTTGGCCTGCCTCCGGTGCTGACCGGTTTCGACAAGACGTTCCTGTCGCTGCCGAGGCTGCTGCATATACTGGCGGTGAGCTATCTGATCGTGGCTTTCCCAGCGGTCTCGAACCTGTTTCGCACCGGACGCGATCATCCGCTTGCCATATTGGGCAAACGATCGCTGCCGGTGTTCATTGCCGGCACGGTGCTTGCGATGGCGGCGCAGGTGCTGAAGTTGATCAATCCGGGCGGATTTGCCTATGACAGCCTGTTGATATCGGCCGGCATCGTCATGCAGTTCGCGCTCGCCTACTATCTCGAATGGCTATCGGGCCTTGGCTGGTCCGCCAAAAGCAGGCCGACTCACAACGCCGCCCCGCCCGTCCATGCTGCATCCTTCGCGATGCCGGCCATGGCGACAAGAATGGGCCGTTGAACTCAGGCGGGCGAGGGACCGGATGAGGCTCGCACCACAAGTTGGACCGGCAGCGATTGCCGGCTGAACGAACCGTCATTTTCAAGGATCGCCTTGACGGCAAGGCGGCCCATCTCGGCGATCGGCTGGACGATCGTGGTCAGCGGCGGCTTGGAAATCGCCCCCTCCGGAACACCGTCGAAGCCGACGACCGAAACATCGCCCGGTACCGAGATATCGTGCTGCCGCAGCCAGTCCAGCGCATGGAGCGCAATCCTGTCCGACATCGCCAGGATGGCTGTCGGCGTCTCGGCACCGGCGAAAATATGGTCGAGGCCGGCCCAAACGCTCTTCTCGTCATTGACGGTTTCGTAGATCGGCACGCGCGAGACGTCGACGCCGACCCGGGAGAGTTCGGCGAAATAGCCACGCAAGCGGTCGCGCGTAGCCGAGTAGACGGCCATTTCCACCTGCTCCCTTGTGGTAGGGCCGAAGCCTACGTCGGCACAGGGCAGGGTAAGCACGGCAAAGCGGCGATGTCCGAGTTCGGTCAGGTGGTGGGCCGCCAGGCCAGCCCCGGCGATGTTGTCGACGCCGATTGCTGCAACGGCGTCGTCGTCGTCCGAATCGAGATCGAGCGCGACAAAGGGGAGTTTGCGTTCACGTGCCAGTTCGACCAGCCTTGAACCGCCATCGACGCAAAAGACGATGAAGCCATCGACCAGCGCACTTTGGATGTTCCAGGCAAGCTGTTCGTTGTTGGCTGCGGAGACCAGCGAAATCCCCGCACCGGTTGCGTCGCAGGCTTGCGAGATGCTGGCCATCATCACCCGGGCAAAGGGGTCGTCGAAGAAATAGGACAGCGGCTCCGCGGTCGCGACACCGATGGCATTGACCTTGCCGGCGCGCAGCAGCCGGCCCTTGGGATCCGGCCCGCCATATCCCATGGCCTCGGCTGCCGCCTTGACCCGTTCGCGGACCTCCTCGCGCACGATCTCCGGACGGGCGAACACGTTGGACGCGGTGCCGTGCGACACGCCGGCTGCCTTGGCAATGTCCGCCAGCCGGACCGGTCTTGTCTTTGCAGAGATAAGTGGCGCCATCTTCGTCTCCTGAATTCTTCCATCTAACACTTTCGTTGGATCGGTTCAAATTTTGACTTGATCGAAGCCTCGACAAGGCCTACGTTTGAATCGATCCAAGAAAATGCCGGCTGTCGGAATTGGATCGATTCAAACCAAGCAGGGAGTTGTGTCATGCATCCCGTGAATTTTCTGTTCGAAGACATTTACCGCAACGACTGGGGCGTTTCGTCCAACGCCGCCACGCAGAGGCGTCGTGGCAAAGCCGGTCCATGGGTCCGCGAGCTGCGGTTCCTTGTGGAGCGCAAGCGGAGCTGATCGGGGCGGTTTTTCGCGCCCATCGATTGGATCGATTCAAGCACTGAAAGGAGTGCGCATCATGCATCCCGTAAGCTATCTATTTGAAGACATCTATCGCAACTATTGGGGCATCGCGCCGGCTTCCGAACGGCCGGAGCGGCGTCGGTTGGCAAGGCGGCGGCGCAATCGCGAATTGCTCATCCAGCCCGAGCCCCGGCAGGACTAGCGGCTCGGCAAACGACGTTTGACAGGCGGGGGTCTGTTTATCGGGCAGGGACGCCCAGAGGCGTCAGGAACGCACGCGCACCAGCGCCGAGGCAGCGATCGCCAGCCAGCCGGCGATGAGTAGGGTGCCGCCGATCGGCGCCGACAGCGGGAACAGCCGCGACCCGATGAAATCGCGGGCCAGCAGATCGCCGCAAAACAGCAGAAGCCCAACCAGCAGGATCAGGCTGCCAATGCGCAGGATCCGGTTCGCGCCAAGCAGTCCGGCGGCAAGGAAGACCGGCGCATGCATCAGCAGGAACGATGCGGCGGTGCCGACGAAGGCGCCGCCCAGATGCGCCGCCGCGGCCGACAGTGCCACGCCTGCCGCACCACAAAGGCCTCCGGCGAGGACGAGGATACGGCTGCTGGTGCCGGAAAATTGCTCGGCCGTGCTCATGTCCGTGGCTCCGTGATGTCAGAGGGATATGCCTGACGCGGTCAGGGCTTGCCGGGGTTGGCAAGCATGTCCTGCTCGCGGCGCGACTGTGCCAGCCAGTTATACACCGCGCCCCCGACCATCAAGACGGATGTGCCCAGAAACACCGAGCGCATGCCGAAATGGCCACCGGCAAAGCCGCCCAGCAAAGGGCCGGCGACTTGCCCGACATATTGGGCGGAAATCGACAATCCGAGCACATTGCCGCCGACCCCATCGGGGACATTGTGGCGGATCACGCTGGTGATGCAGGGCAACAGCCCGCCCAGCGCCAGGCCCATCAGGAAGCGCAGGGCGATGAGTTGCCAGCTTTCTGTGACGAAGGCCTGCGGGATCAGCAGCAGCGCCGAGACGGCAAGCGCGCCGATGATGACGTTCCAGTGGCCGATGCGGTCGGCGAGCTTGCCAAGGCGCGAAGCCGACAGGATGGCGCCAAGGGCGGCCGCCGACATGACGAGGCCTGAAATCAGCGTGACGCGGCTCTGGTCCTCGATGAGCTGCTGCACATAGACGGTGATGATCGGCTCGATCGACATGGTGCCAAAACTCAACAGCATGCCGGTCGCCAGCATGGCGACGACAGGCCGCTTGTCGGGGATTTGTTCCCAGCCACCTTTCGGCTTCTGCTTCGACGCGGCGTCTGCTGTTTTCGGCCGGGGATTCTCCTTGATCAGAAACGTGGTCGCCAGGAACGCCAGGAAGATGACACCGCCGGACAAGAGGAAGGTGGCGCGGATGCCGATCAGCGGCGGTAGGGCGCCGCCAACCAGCGGGCCGACCAGAGCCCCGCCCGTGATGCCGGCCGACAGCAGGCCCAACGCCCAGCCGGAACGCTCCTTCGGTGTCTGCATGGCGACGAGGATGGTCGATCCCGAGGAATAGCCGCCGGCAAAACCGATCAGCAGCCGCAGCAGCACCAGTTGCCAGACCGTCTGCACCATGCCGGTCAGCGACATGCATATGGCCATGCCGAAGCTGGCGCGAACCAGCATCACCTTGCGGCCGTAGCGGTCGCCGAGACGTCCCCAGAGCGGCGCCACCAGCGCCGCCGCGAAGAACGTCGCGCCATAGGCGATCCCCGACCATTGCACGATCGCCGCGTGGCCCTCGGCGCCGAGCTGCTCGATATAGAGCGGCAGGAACGGCAAAAGCAGCGTCATGGCGACAAGCGTCGAGAACGACCCGGCAAAGCACACGAACAGATTGCGCCGCCAGTGGATGTTGTAGGTGCTGTCGGTGGCCGGGAGCGCGCTCTGCTGCATGTCATATGTCCTGTCCCAGCAACTCTTTTATCGATGGTTGCTGCGGATACCAGTTTGGGATACCAAGATGGTGCACGTCATGGACGCAAGCTTGGCCGCTGTCAATGCAGCCTGTCGAACGTGATCGGCAAGACGATCGCCAGCAAACGACCAAAAGGTGGAAACGACAATGTCGCAGATGCAGAGCGTCGAAAAACAGCTTCGGCAGATGATCCTTGGCCTCGAGATCGGTCCCGGCGAGAAGCTGACCGAGCGCTGGATCGAGAGCCGTTTCGGTGCATCGCGAACCCCGGTCCGGGCAGCACTGCTGCGGCTCGAGACCGAGGGGCTGGTCGGTAGGGACGGGCGCGGCTGGACGGTGTCGCCGATCAATCTGGCTGAACTCGAGCAGATCGCCGTCTACAGGGAGGCGGTCGAGGTTGCGGCACTTCGGCTGACATGCGGCCTGGCGGACCGGAGCGGCGTCGATGTCATCGAGGCGATGCTCGAGTCCTGCGACAACGACACGCCGCGCGAGGAATGGCATCGCGTCGGCATGGATTTTCACATCGAACTGGCGCGTCTGTCGGGCAATGAATTCCTGTTCCGGGCGGTGCGCGATGCCATGACGCGCCTATCGCGGGCGCGCTGGCTCGAGGTTCGCGACGAAGCGGCCCTCAGCCGCGCCTGGGCCGAACATCGCGCCATACTGGCGGCGGCACGCCTTGGCGACGCCGATGAAGCCGCGCGCCTGCTGTCAGGCCACATCGTCGGCAGCCGCGACCGACTGGTGACGTCGCTCGCCAACGATCGGCGCGGTCTTCGCGCCAGAGGCTTTGCCGTCGTTGCTGCTTAAAGGCGGATGAAGGGGCGCAAAGCGGCGTCTGGACGTATGCGCACTTTCGCCTCGCTTCGCAGACGCCGATGGCGTAAGGAGCGGCCATGGAAAACAACCGATTTGAAACACCTGTGACTGTGAAGTCAGTCGCGGCGGGAAGCACTCAGCTCTTGCGCACGGCGCGTGAGGCTTCCGACTACCTCCTCAACAGCTGGCCCGGCAAGCGCAGCCCCAAGCATCGCGCGGCCCTGCAGGCCTGCCATGACGCACTCGCCGGCGACAAGCCGGCGATGAACGCCAGGCGCGCCTTTATCGCGGCAGCACGCGAAGTGGACGTGTTCGTCAGCGACAAGGCGCCCGCCTGACACAAGCCGACATTTGGGGCGGCAATCTGGATTGAGGCACGGCCCGCATCTGCGGGCCGTTTGCCGTCACTTTGCCGTTTCGGTTTCGGCTTCAGTCTCGTCTTCGGGCTTCGAACGTTCCCTCGCTGCAACCTTGGCTGCCAGCTTCTCGGCCTTCTTGGCCGCCTTCTGGCGGTCGCGTTCCTTGCGTTCCTGATCGTAGTTCGGTGGTCGCGCCATATCGGCTCCTTTTTCACTGCCTCGCGGCTCTGGTCCTGCCTAGGAGCATTAGCCGTCAAACACAACAGCTGAAGCGATAGTGCGTCGATGATGGCCAGGCTTGCAAGATGCGCGTCGCAATGAAGGGCCACGCCCATCATTGCGGCGGCCGATAGCTATCGCCATCGATTTGCCGATCAGATGCCGCTTCGGTCAATCACCAGATCGGCGGCACCAAAACGGTCCTTTGCCGTCAGCTGCTGGTGCCAGTAGGGATAGAGCAAGGGCGGCCGGCTGACCGCGTCGAGGCGCTCGCGCTCCTCGCCGGAAAGCACCAGGCTTGCCGCAGCGATGTTATCCCGGAACTGCGTTTCCGTCCTGCCGCCGATCACCAGGGAACTGATGGACGGCCGGCCAAGCAGCCAGCCCAGCGCCACCTGCGCTGCCGACACGCCGCGCTGCGCGCCGATCTCCACAAGCACATCGACGATCCGCCACAGCCGGTCCTCGTCGCGGATCGGTGGTTCCGACCAGCCCGCGAGTTGGCGGGCGGTGGGGCTGTCGCGGCGGTATTTGCCGGACAGCAATCCGCCGGCTAGCGGGCTCCAGACCAGAACGCCCAACCCCTGGTCGACGGAAATCGGCAGCAGTTCGTACTCCGCTTCGCGCGCTTCCAGCGTGTAATGGATCTGCTGCGTGACGAAGCGTGGCTGATGATGGCTGTCGCTGATGCCGAGCGCCTTCATCACCTGCCAGCCGGAGTAGTTGGAGCAGCCGACATAGCGGATCTTGCCCTGGGCAACCAGCGTGTCGAGCGCGCCGATGGTTTCCTCCAGCGGTGTCACGCCATCCCACTCGTGCAGGAAATAGATGTCGATGACGTCGGTCTTGAGCCGCTTCAGGCTCTTCTCGCATTCGCGGATCAGGTGATGGCGTGACAGGCCTTCATCGTTCGGACCTTTGCCGATCCGCATCCGTGCCTTGGAGGCGATCAGCACGTCGCCCTTGCGCTTGCCGCCGAGCGCTTCGCCGATGATTTCTTCCGAAATGCCGTTCGAATAGACATTGGCGGTGTCGATGACATTGATGCCGGCGTCGATGCAGAGGTCGATCATCCGGCGCGCCTCGTCGAGGTCGGTCTTGCCGACAGCCGAAAACGCGCCGGCACCACCGAACGTCATGGTCCCCATGGTCAGTGTCGAAACCTTCAGGCCGGAACGGCCGAGAGTGCGGTATTCCATGTCAGTCCTCGCGATTGCGTTGGGAAGGGGGGCTGGGGAGGGCGCGCCGAATGTAGCCGCTATTTGTAGGACAATTTGGGCGACGTGTCTGCATGCCAGGACGCCGGATCGATCATGCCTGGCGGGATTGGCAGCGGCGGAGATCACGCTCGGGCTGCAATAAAACCGTCATTGCAGGCCTATATTGAAGTCGGCTCAGGTAGTTGCCGTGCCGGGCCGCAAGCCGGGAGTTTGGGGCGCCGGACGTGGATCGACAGAGCTTGCAAGTGGAGCAGCCGATAATGACCGAGCTAAAACAGAATTCTCCGGCCAGGGATTGGCTTGAAGCCGAGCTCGCCGACACGCTTGACGAAGACTATGAGCTCGAAATGTCGGAGCCGGCGCTGTCGATGGAGATCGCCAAGATCTACAAGAACTCGCATCCGCCTTCGATCGATCGCATGCAGTATTTTCGCGACCTGATCGCCCTGCAGTCCGAATTGATCAAGCTGCAGTCCTGGGTCGCCTACCACAAGAAGAAGCTGGTGGTGATCTTCGAGGGACGCGATTCGGCCGGCAAGGGCGGTGTCATCAAGCGCATCACCCAGCGCCTCAACCCGCGCATCTGCCGCGTCGTGGCACTGCCGGCACCGACCGAGCGCGAAAAGTCGCAATGGTATTTCCAGCGCTATGTCCCGCATCTTCCGGCCGGCGGCGAGATCGTGCTGTTCGACCGCTCCTGGTACAACCGCTCGGGCGTCGAGCGGGTGATGGGTTTTGCCCAGCCCGATCAAGTCGAAGAATTCTTCCACGACGTGCCGGAATTCGAGCGCATGCTGGTCCGCTCGGGCATCACCGTGGTCAAATACTGGTTCTCGATCACCGACGAGGAACAGCAGATGCGCTTCCTGATGCGCATCCATGATCCGATGAAGCAGTGGAAACTGTCGCCTATGGACCTGCAATCGCGCGTGCGCTGGGAGCAGTACACCAAGGCCAAGGAAGAGACCTTCGCCCGCACCAACATCCCGGAAGCGCCCTGGTTCATCGTCGAGGGCAACGACAAGAAGCGCGCGCGGCTGAACTGCATCGACCACCTGCTCAAGCAGTTGCCTTACGAGGAAGTGCCGCACGAGGAGATCACTTTGCCGGAGCGCGTCTTCAACCCCGAATACGAGCGCCAGGTGCTGCCGCGCGAGCTCTACGTGCCGGAGAAGTATTGAGATAGACGAAGCTGCAATCCCCCCCTCGTGGGGGAGATTGGCTCTCCACCTACGCCCGCTTGATGACCACATGCGTGGCGAGCGGCGTCGCCACCTGCTCTGTGCATTGATAGCCAAGCTTCAACATGTCCAGGCCGGCGAAAAGGTTCTCGCCCGTGCCCAGCAGCACCGGCGCGATCGCCAGATGCATCTCGTCGATCAGTTTTTCCTGCAGATATTGCCGGATGGTGGCGACACCGCCGCCGACCCGCACGTCCTTGCCGCCAGCGCCCGCTCTTGCCTGTTCGAGCGCCGAATGGATGCCGTCGGTGACAAAATGGAAGGTCGTGCCGCCTTCCATGACGATCGGTTCCCGCTTGTGATGGGTGAGCACGAAAACCGGCACATGATAGGGCGGGTTGTCGCCCCACCAGCCCTTCCAGCTGTCGTCCCGCCATTCGCCGCGGATCGGTCCGAACATGTTGCGGCCGAGGATCCAGGCGCCGACATTTTCGAAGCTGCGCGCCGCGAACGCCTCGTTGACGTCGGTGGTGCCGCCATCTTGTCCGAGCACCATCTCGCGGAAGGTGCGGGTGTCGACAAACCACTTGTGCAAGGATCCCCCACCGACGCCGAGCGGATTTTGCAGATTCTGATCGGGACCGGCGCCATAGCCGTCGAGCGAGAGGGTGAAAGCGTTGACGCGAAGTTTGGACATGCGAGCCTCCTCGATAACCGATTGTATTTTGCAATCAGTTATTTGGTAGCAAACTGATTGTGAATTGCAAGCGGTATTTTCAAGCTCGAACGAAGCCCAGGCTCCGGGTCAAGCGACCCTCGCCATGAATTCCCCGGCCAGGAGTCGGAAAACTGGTAGGGATGCCGAGGCGGATCGTCGGCATTGGCTCGCCGCGACCGGTCATCGTCGGGAAGAGAAATTACCCCTTCAGCAGTTCCGCCACTTCCGGAGCGAAATAGGTCAAGATGCCGTCGCAGCCGGCGCGCTTGAAGGCGAGCAGCGATTCCAGCATTGCCTTCTCGCCGTCGATCCAGCCATTGGCGCCTGCCGCTTTGATCATCGAATATTCGCCCGACACCTGGTAGGCGAAGGTCGGCATCTGGAACTCGTCCTTCAGCCGCCGGATGATGTCGAGATAGGGCAGGCCGGGCTTGACCATCAGCATGTCGGCGCCCTCGGCGATGTCCTGTTCGGCCTCTCTCACCGCCTCGTCGGAATTGGCATGGTCGATGTAATAGGTCTTCTTGTCGCCCTTGAGCAGACCGGCGGTGCCCACCGCCTCGCGATAGGGACCGTAGAAGGCCGAGGCGAATTTGGTCGCATAGGACATGATCGCCACATCCTGAAAACCATTGGCGTCGAGCGCGTCGCGGATGGCGCCGATGCGGCCGTCCATCATGTCGGATGGCGCGATGATGTCGGCGCCGGCGGCCGCCTGGATGACGGCAGCGGCGGTCACCTGTTCCACTGTCTCGTCGTTGACGATGATGCCGTCGCGCAGGATGCCGTCATGGCCGTGGCTGGTGAACGGGTCGAGCGCTGCGTCGGTGATGATGCCGATCTGCGGCACCGCATCCTTGATCGCACGGGTGGCGCGGTTGATGACATTGTCGGGATCGAGGATGTGCGAGCCGGTCTGGTCGCGCAGCGAGATGTCCACATTGGGGAAGGTGGCGAGTGCCGGAATGCCGAGTTTCGCCGCCCGCTCGGCCTCCTTGACGGCGAGATCGATCGACAGGCGGAAGACGCCGGGCATGGCGGCGATCGGCTCGCGGACACCCTTGCCGTCGACGACGAAGATCGGCCAGATCAGGTCGTCGACCGAGAGCCTGTTCTCCTGCACCAGACGGCGCGACCAGTCGGCCTTGCGCATGCGGCGCAGACGGCGGCTGCCGGTGATCTCGTCGACGCCGCGCGCGCCGGCGGGCTTTGCGGGGGTGAATTTGTTCATCGCCAAATACTCTCGTTCGGGCAGGCTTTTACCACGAGCTCCCGCCGCTGACCAATGCGGCACGATTGTGCCAGTGATCCGGTCGAGGTCTATTCGGGTTGCCCATTGCCTGACAGAATCTGTGCCGCGCCCCTGATGGCGATACGGAAAGCCTCGTCGAAATTGACGCCGCGCACCTGCCAGCGGTAGGTCTCGTCGCCCGCCTTGAGCTGCCAATAGGCGATCCAGCCCAGTTCCTTGTCGCTCCAGACGAGACTGCCGGAAAGCGCCTGGTCGGCTCCGGCCTTCTTCGCCAGTGTGTCGAGCTTCGTCATGTCGGCATTGCGAAGCGCCTGATCGTCCAATCCGGCCTGCGACAGCTGCGCCGCCGTGAGAAAAGCCACCTGCATGGCCAGCGGTACGGCGGCATTGCCGAACGATTCGCGCATCGGCATGCCACGATCGTCATCGGCATCGAGCGCGTAATGCATTGTTCCGCGCTCGGTCGTCAAAAACACCGCCAGCCGCGGCCGCTCTGTCAGCCACGGCCTGCTGCCGAGCGAGGCCAGCACCGGGTCGATTTCAGCCGGCTTGTACTGGCAGTAGAGATTGTGGGGCCGATCGTACGTGCCCTGGTCGTCATGGTTGGGAATGCCTTCCATGCGGTCGCGGTAGTGAAAGCTGGCGACGAAGCTGCCGGCCTTGTCGCGCAATGCCTTCATTTCAGGTTTCGCCGGCAGGCGCGGATCGCCGGAAACCCGCACTAGGACCGCGTCGAGGCAGCGCTTGAAGCCGGACTGGCGGTTCTTCTCGTACTTGCCGTTGACGATGGTCTGCGAGCTGTAGAGGTCTTCCAAAGTCCCCGCCATGACCGGGTGAACAGCCAAGCAGACGCTCAGCCCGATTGCCATCGGCGCAAGGCGCGAAAATCGAGTCATAAACAATCGTCCCGTTCGAAGACCCACCAGAGCTGCGCTGCAATGAACTCTATCCAGTTTTCAGTATTGCAGCTCGATTTTTAGCACTGGCTCCTGGTCCGGGCCAGAGCTTGCACCGGTGTGCTCGCCATTGACGCAACCATGCGCCACGCTTTAGCACTTCAGTCCCGGCGGCCGGGGAAGGGATTCTTCACGATGGATTTTGGCGGAGGCGACGAGATCCGCTTCGAACATCTGGGCCGGGCCGGCGTCGTCACCTTGACGCGGCCGCAGGCGCTCAATGCCTTGACGCACCGCATGATCGGGGCGCTCGACGCTGCTCTTTCCGCCTGGGAGGTCGACCAGGGCATTGACGTCATCGTCGTCAAGGCAGAGGGCAGGGCCTTTTCGGCCGGCGGCGATATCCTGCATGTCTATGAGACAGGCCGGGCGGGAAAACCGCCGGTCGAGTTCTTCGCCGACGAATATCGCCTCAACGCCCGCATCAACAGTTTCAAGAAACCTTATGTGGCCCTGATCGACGGCATCGTCATGGGCGGTGGTGTCGGCATCTCCTTCCACGGCTCGCACCGGGTGATGACCGAGAATGCCCAATTTGCCATGCCGGAAGTCGGCATCGGCTTCTTTCCGGATGTTGGCGCCAGCCACCTGCTGCCTGACCTGGGCGGCTCCTTCGGTATGTATCTGGCGCTGACCGGCAATCGCATCCGCTATGGCGACGCGCTATGGTCGGGGCTGGCCACCCACACCATCAAGGCCGAGGACCAGGCTGGCTTCCTCGACCGGCTGGCGTTGACCGGCGATCCGGAATCGGTGCTGCGCGGCTTATTCGTGCAGGCAAGGCGAGAAACCGACAGACCGACGCTGGAGGCGATTGTTCGCCATTTTTCGCAACCGTCCCTGAACCGCGTCATCGACAGCCTCGAGCGTGCGGCGGACGCCGACGAGTTCGCGGCAAAGACACTGGCGACGATCCGCACCCGCTCGCCGACCAGCCTGCGTGTCGCCTGGCGGCAGATCAGCGCCGGACTGACGCTGTCCATGGAAGCCTGCATGAAGATGGAGTTCCGCATTCTCAACCGGATGCTCGCTGGCCATGATTTCTACGAAGGCATCCGCGCCGCCATCATTGACAAGGGCTCGAAGCCGCAATGGCGGCCCGCGAGCCTCGATGCGGTCAGCGAGGCGGATGTCGACGCCTATTTCGCTCCGCTCGGCGAATGGGAACTCATGATATGAGCGAGGTGACCTCAAGGCGCGTCGTGCTGCAGCCCTCCGGGGTGGAGGTGATCTTCGCCTGGTTCCAGCGCGTCATATCGGGCTACTGCCTGCTGTTCGGCATTCTCTACTGGATCAAGCTGATCGGCTTTTATCCGGGCACACTATGGCGTTTCGACCTGATGCCCGTGCACTGGCAGGTCGCGGCGGTGGTGCTCGCCGTGTTCTTTCCCTTTGCCGCTGCCGGCCTGTGGATGCTGGCGTCCTGGGGCCCGGTGATCTGGTTCATTTGCGCGGTGACCGAGACGGTCATGTATGCCGGCTTTCCCGAGCTATTCGGCCACCGCTTGCTGATTGTCGTCTCGCATGCGGCGGTGGCGGTGCTCTATATCGTCTTCCGTGTCATCATCCACCTGCAGAAGCGCCCGGTCCGCCACTAAGCCGTTGAACCCATTGGCGGCCCGGCTGTCGCCTCGAATGAGCCCCGCAATCGTTGCCGAAATCTTTAGGTTAATTATCCTTGCTCGGGTGACCGTTCGTTAAGCCTCTTCCGAAACCTCTTGCCGGTAAGCTCTTGTTAGCCCTAGCGTTTAAGTCGAATTTTATGAGTATTCGATAGTGTCGCGATCAAGGTGAAAAACAAAAAATCACCAGGGCGACAAACGAGAGGCAAAGACAATGATCAATTCGCGTCCGGCGGCGAAGACCGCCAACGTATCCGACGATCGCCGCGAGGCTATCCGTTCCCTGTACATGGAATCGCTGCAGCTTGTTGAGCGGCTGCACCGCCGCCTGCTTGATGTGATCAAGGACGAATTCGACCGCAACGGCCGTTCCGACATCAATGCCATCCAGGCGCTGCTGCTGTTCAACATCGGCAATTCTGAGCTGACCGCCGGCGAGCTGCGCTCGCGTGGCTACTATCTCGGCTCCAACGTCTCCTACAATCTGAAGAAGCTGGTCGATCTCGGCTTCATCAACCACCAGCGCTCGCGCATCGACCGCCGTTCGGTCCGTGTCTCGCTGACGCCGAAGGGCAACGAGGTGGCCGAGGTCGTCGCCGGCCTTTACGAGCGTCATGTCGGCTCGATCGAACAGGTCGGCGGCATCAACACCGACGAGTTCAAGCAGATGAACCGCGCTTTGCAGCGGCTCGACCGCTTCTGGAACGACACCATCGCCTACCGGATGTAAGGCGCCGCATCGGATCCGGCCCGCGCCACAGAAGCGCGGCCGAAATATCGACCTTCAGTCAGGGCCGGTGCCGAGAGGCATCGGTCTTTTCTTTGATTTGGCTGGTCGGTACACTGGGCGGCCGATCGCCGATCGATACCGAAATAGCACGGACTGTTCTTTTCGGAATGCCGGCCGGTCGGATTTGGGGCACTAGGCCACGTTGCCGCCATATTCCAGTGGAACCGAGAGAGGCAGTGATGCTGGTGTGAAGGCCATGCGTTCACCCGCAATCCGTATCGCGCCTGGGCGCTGTCACACCAAGGTGATACGGAGCATGGTTGGCTAATTGTTAAGATTGCCAATTTTACAGTGCGGGCGAGATCGCCCGGTGATCAACGCAGCAAGTGATCGAACTGCTACCAATGTCTGGAACGTCCATGAGAACCAGCCGTCGTTTTTTCCTCTCCGGAGCCTCCGCGCTCGCAGCCGCGGTGGTCGCCGGCAGCGCCAATGCGCAGGATGTGATCGGTGATATCCTGAAATCCTCGGCGCGCGGCAATTGGGACGACCAGTTCGACGCCCGCGCCAGCGAGGGCGGCAAGGTGGCCTCGACGCTGCCGATCTTCAGCCCTCAGACCGTCGCCTTCACGGAACAGGCGGTCGGGCAATACCAGAACATTGTCGGGCAGGGTGGCTGGGTCGAGGTTCCCGCGACCAAGAAGCTGCAGCTCGGCGTCGATGATCCCGATGTGGTGCCGTTGCGCAAGCGGCTGATGGTTTCCGGCGACCTGTCGCAAAGCGCCGGCATTTCGACGGCTTTCGATTCCTATGTCGACTCGGCGGTCAAGCGCTTCCAACTGCGTCACGGCCTGCCGGCTGATGGCGCGATGGGCAAATACACCTACGCGGCGATGAACGTTTCGGCGCAGATCCGGCTTGGCCAGTTGCAGACCAATCTGCAGCGGCTGCGCGAGAAGGCCGGCACGCTGGGCAGCCGCTACGTGCTGGTCGACATTCCGGCAGCGCAGGTCGAAGCGGTCGAGAACGACCGCGTCGTGCTTCGCCACACCGCGATCGTCGGCAAGATCGACCGGCAGACGCCGATCGTCAATTCCAAGATCAATGAGATCATCGTCAATCCATACTGGAACGCGCCGGTCTCGATCGTGCGCAAGGACATCATTCCGCTGATGCGGAAAAATCCCGATTATCTCAAGAACAGCCACATCCGCCTGTTCGCGCCCGATGGCAGCGAAGTCGATCCGATGAATGTGGACTGGTCGACCGACGACGCCGCCAAGTACAGGTTCCGCCAGGATCCCGGCTCGGAAAACGCCATGGCTTCGGTGAAGATCAATTTCCCGAGCCCTGACGGCGTCTACATGCATGACACGCCGCAGCAGAGCCTGTTCGGCAAGATGTTGCGTTTCGATTCCTCGGGCTGCGTGCGCGTGCAGAATGTGCGCGACCTCGTCACCTGGATCCTGCGCGACACGCCCGGCTGGGATCGCCAGCATTTCGAGGCGGCGATCAAGACCGGTGAAAACACGCCGATCCAGGTCACCAATCCGGTGCCGGTCCACTTCCTCTATCTCTCGGCTTGGTCGACCGGTCCGGGCGTCGTGCAGTTCCGCGATGACGTCTACGCGCTTGACGGCAACAACGAGCTGCAGATCACGTCTGCGCTATAAACATCTGATTCTTATATAAAAAGGGCCGCCTCTCGGGGCGGCCTTCAGACTGCTGACAAACCCCTGGCATTTGCTGGGGGTTTTTGATTCACTGGGTCATGTTGAAGCGAGCCGCCCCTGAACAGACCGCGCTCGAGATGGTGACGCTGGATCAGTTGGTTCCTGCCGATCACCTTTTGCGCAAGATCGACCGTGTGATCGATTTCACCTTCATCCACGATCTGACCGCGCCTCTGTATTGCCCCGACAATGGCCGCCCGCCACTCGACCCGACCTTGATGTTCAAGGCGCTGTTCATCGGCTACCTGTTTGGCGTTCGCTCGGAGCGGCAGCTGGTGCGCGAGATCGAGGTCAATGTCGCCTATCGTTGGTTCCTGCGACTGAAACTGACGGACAAGGTGTTCGACGCCTCGACGTTGAGCCAGAACCGGCGGCGGCGTTACGACGACACCAGCGTGTCGCAGGCGATCTTCGACCGCATTGTTGAGCAGGCGATCCGGGCGGGCTTGGTCGACGGCATGGTGCTGTACACCGACTCCACCCATCTGAAGGCCAACGCCAACAAGGGCAAATACGATCTTGCGATGATCGCCAAGTCGCGGGCCGACTATTGGGCCGACCTCGATCGTGCCATCGACACCGAACGGGCGCTGCACGGCCACAAGCCGCTGAAGCAGAAGGAGCGGCGGCCTGCGGTGAAGGAGACCAAGGTCTCGCGCACCGACCCCGACAGCGGCTACATGGTGCGCGAGGGCAAGCCGAAGGGCTTTTTCTATCTCGATCACCGCACGGTGGATGCGGCGCACGCCATCATCACCGACACGCACACGACGGCGATCGTCCACGATTCGACCGTCTACCTGTCGAGGCTCGATCGGCAGGTGGAGCGCTTCGGCTTTGATGTCGGCGCCGTCGGGCTGGACGCCGGCTATGCCACGGCAGGCATCGCCAAAGGACTGGAGGATCGGGCAATACGCGGTGTCACCGGCTATCGCCGCCCCAGACCGCCCAAGCCCGGCATGATGGCACCGTCGGCCTTCACCCATGAGCCGGCGGCTGATGGCTATCGCTGCCCACAGGGCCAGGTGCTGGCCTACGCCACCACCGACCGCAATGGCTACCGCCACTACAAGAGCGACCCAACTATCTGCCGCGACTGCCCGCTTCTCGCCTCCTGCACCAGCAATGCCAAGGCCCAGCGCACCATCATCCGCCATGTCTGGGCGGATGCGAAGGAGCGCACCGACGCCAACCGGCTGACCGCATGGGGCAAGGCTATCTACCGCCGCCGCAAGGAGACCGTCGAGCGCTCCTTCGCCGACGCCAAGCAACTGCATGGTCACCGCTATGCGCGGTTCCGAAGTCTCACCAAGGTCGCCTGCCAGTGCCTGATCGCCGCCGCAGCCCAAAACATCAAGAAGATCGCCCTTTGCCTGTGCCCGAAGCCTAAGCCGGCCCGCGCATGAGGCTCAATGCCTCCTGTCAAAATCTCCTGACACAAACAGTCCAAGACACTTCAATCACATAACAAAAAACCCCGCCGAAAATCGACGGGGTTTGTCAGCAGTCTGAGGGCCGCCTCTCGGGGCGGCCTTTTTCATTGATCGGGTGCCGCGGCGTTTTTCACGGGACGGGTGGCTGGACGGATCGGCCGGCTTTGCGCATGGTCGGCGGGAAAGCGTGGAACCGGACCATGGAAGTCGCCGTCTTCATTCTGGTCGTGCTCGTCTTCGTGGCGCTTTCCGGCGCTTTGGTTCGCCTGGTGCGGGTGCCGTTGCCGGTGCTGCAGATTGCGATCGGTGCTGCGCTTGCCTGGCCGGTGCGCGGCATCCATGTCGAGATCAATCCGGAACTGTTCCTGCTGGTGTTCATTCCGCCGCTGCTGTTCGGCGATGCCTATGGCGCACCCAAGCGTGAACTGATGGCGCTGCGCGGACCGATCCTGGATCTGGCCATAGGGCTGGTTTTCTTCACCATCGTCGGCTTCGGCTACGCCTTGCATTGGCTGGTGCCGAGCATCCCTCTGGTGGTCGCTTTTGCGCTTGCCGCGGTGTTGTCGCCGACCGACGCGGTTGCCGTGTCCTCGATCGTCGACAGGAATGTCGTCCCGGCGCGGCTGATGCACATTCTGGAAGGCGAGTCGCTGCTCAACGATGCGTCGGGGCTGGTCATGTTCCGCTTTGCCGTCGCGGCAGTGCTGACCGGCAGCTTTTCCCTTGCCGCGGCTTCGCTCAGTTTTCTCTATGCCGTGGCGATCGGCATCCTGATCGGCGTGGCGGCGCTGTTCGTTGCCGCCAAGCTGCTGCAATTGCTCAACCGGATCGGCGGCGTGCCGGCCGAAGCGCAGGTGCTGGTGATGGTCCTGCTGCCCTTCATCGCCTATCTCGGCGCCGAGCATGTCGGAGCTTCCGGCATCCTGGCGGCTGTCACCGCCGGCCTGCTCACCGGCGGCTCCGGCGTGTTTCGTTTCCTCGGCGTCTCGGCGCGCATGCAGACGATGTCGCTGTGGACGACGCTTTCCTTCGTTTTCAACGGCGCTCTCTTCATCGTGCTTGGGCTCCAGCTTCCCGACATCATCCGCCATGTGCCACCGGAACTCATGAGCCTGCACCCGATCATCCAGCCGATCGCGACCGTCATCGCGCTGACGCTGTGCCTGATCGCGTTGCGCTTCCTGTGGATATGGGTGGGCGATATCGCGGCCGGCATCGCCGCGCGTCTGGGCAAGCGCAAGGCGGAGCCGTTTGGGTTGCGCGTGCGGCTCGCCGGTTCGGTGGCCGGCGTGCGCGGCGCCATCACGCTGGCCGGCATATTGTCGCTGCCGCTCGCCATGCCGGACGGCTCGCCGTTTCCGGCGCGCGACCTGGTCATTTTCCTGGCCGCCGGCGTCATCATCTGCTCGCTGGTCTTTGCCAGCCTCGCTCTGCCGACGATCGCCAGGGGGCTGGTCGAGCCCGGTGAGGATGCCGGCGCCGCCGAGGAGCGCCTGGCGCGTGTCGGCGCCGCCAAAGCCGCAATTGCGCGCATCGAGAGCATTGCCGGAGCCGCTGATGATGAGGGAGGCGAGGTGCCCGGCGCCAGGCTTGCCGCCGCAGAGAACATCGTCGCTGGTTACCGGCGCCGCATCGCCGCCTCGGACGAAGTCGACGAGGCCCGCGCTGAGGCGCGTGAAGCCGGGAGGCTGGAACTCGAATTGAGATTTGCGGGCATCGAAGCCGAGCGCGAAGCCGTGCGCGCCATGTTTCGCAGCGGCGAGATCAACGACCATACGTCGCAGGCGCTGTTTGCCGAGATCACGCTCACCGAGGCCTTGCTGAGGGGCCGGAAGGCGAGGAAATAACGACCCGCGGGCCTGGCTGGCGCAATCCGGCCAGCAAATTTCGCGCGGCAAACGTGGCGGGGCGAAAACAACTGTGTTAATGGCGCGGCAAATGCAAGTCGCCCAAAAGTGTGCAGCGGTTTTGGAACAACGACTTGCATAAATCGAAAATTGCCCCCGAACCCCGAGGATTTCAGGCCATGGCAACAGCAGCGGCAGTGTCGAACAAATTCGAATCCTTCTTCGAAACCACGCTGGCCGACGCCGATCCGGAGATTTTCGGTGCCATCCGCAACGAACTCGGCCGCCAGCGACACGAGATCGAGCTGATCGCCTCGGAAAACATCGTTTCCCGCGCCGTGCTTGAAGCGCAGGGCTCGATCATGACCAACAAATATGCCGAGGGCTATCCGGGCAAGCGCTACTACGGCGGCTGCCAGTTCGTCGACGTGGCCGAGGAACTGGCCATCGAGCGCGCCAAGAAGCTGTTCGGCTGCAACTTCGCCAACGTCCAGCCGAACTCCGGCAGCCAGATGAACCAGGCGGTGTTTCTGGCGCTCTTGCAGCCGGGCGACACGTTCATGGGCCTCGACCTCAATTCCGGCGGCCATCTGACCCACGGTTCGCCGGTCAACATGAGCGGCAAATGGTTCAAGGTCGTCTCCTATGGCGTGCGCCAGGACGACCACCTGCTCGACATGGATGCCATCGAGAAGACCGCGCATGAGACCAAGCCGAAGCTGATCCTGGCCGGCGGCACCGCCTATTCGCGCATCTGGGACTGGAAGCGTTTTCGCGAGATCGCCGATGCGGTCGGCGCCTATCTGATGGTCGACATGGCGCACATCGCCGGCCTGGTCGCCGGCGGCGTGCATCCGTCGCCGCTGCCGTATGCCCATGTCGTGACCACCACGACGCATAAATCGCTGCGCGGCCCGCGCGGCGGCATGATCCTGTGCAATGACGAGGACATCGCCAAGAAGATGAATTCGGCGGTGTTCCCCGGCCTGCAGGGCGGCCCGCTGATGCATGTCATCGCCGCCAAGGCTGTCGCCTTCGGTGAAGCGCTGAAGCCGAGCTTCAAGGTCTATGCCGAGAGCGTCGCCGCCAACGCCAAGGCGCTTGCCTCCAGCCTCAAGGAGACCGGTCTCGACATCGTCTCCGGCGGCACCGACAACCATCTGATGCTGGTCGACCTCAGGCCCAAGAACGCCACCGGCAAGCGCGCCGAGGCAGCGCTGGGCCGCGCCAACATCACCTGCAACAAGAATGGCATTCCGTTCGACCCGGAAAAGCCTTTCGTCACCTCGGGCGTGCGTCTCGGCACGCCGGCCGGCACCACGCGCGGCTTCGGCCAGGCCGAGTTCCGCGAGATCGGCAAGCTGATCGCCGAAGTGCTGGACGGTCTCAAGGTCGCCAATTCCGACGAGGGCAATGCCGCTGTCGAAGCTGCGGTCAAGGCCAAGGTCGTGGCGCTGACCGATCGTTTCCCGCTCTATCCC
>NZ_RZQL01000380.1 GCF_003997935.1 Mesorhizobium sp. M7A.F.Ca.US.006.01.1.1 | reverse complement strand
GGCCGAACCCGACCGCCCGGTCGGGTTCGGCCTTGGGACGTGGACTAAAGTCGTCGCGGGACAACCCGTCTATCCTGATCCACTTGATCCAGGACGTGAGCCTCTGGCTGGCCGAAGGCCGCTAGTCCGCGCGCGTAGCACCTCCGGCAGCGGTTCAGGGCCTGGGCGCGCCGGCCTGCGGCCGGCCGGGCTCTAGTCGCGGCGTCCCGCCGCTCCCCGCGCCGGCTTCGCCGTCTCGGCCTTCGGGTGACGATCCCTCGCGCAGGGCCAGAGGGAGAGGGCGGCCGGCGCGGGGGCGGGGGACGCTGGAGAGAAGGGAAAGTCACGATGTCGATGATATTCATAGGTGGATCAATCGAAGTATTCGAGCTGCCGGAACCTGCCGTCACTCGCATCGGCGCAATCGTTGCTGCCGAGCACGGCGTGCTGATTGGCGACGCCTCGGGAGCCGATGCCGAGGCGCAGGGCCTACTCGCGGGCTACAAGTACGAACATGTCGGCGTCTTCCATGCCGGCAAGGAACCCCGCAATAATCTGGGCGACTGGGCCGCCTACCATGTTCCTTCTCCTGACGATGCCAAAGGGGACTTTGTCCACGCCGCCAAAGACCGGGAGATGGCGCGGCGCGCCGACTTTGGCATGATGGTCTGGGATGGCGCGTCACCCGGCACTGCCGTCAACGTGCTTCGGCTCGCCATGGCGAACAAGCCGTGCGTCATTTACGATCTGGCCAGGGGCAGCATGGCGACCACGTACAATGTGGAAGACTGGTGTGCCATGCTCCGCCATGCCGGTCCGGACATTCGCCGCCAAGCCGAAGCCCGCATGACGCCGGAGGAGCGTCTGGCGTTGCCAGAATGATGGATGCGGTGCTGCCGACAGCCCGGCGGGTTCAATCCGATATGTTGGTCCGGCTTCTCGTCGCCTAATCCACTTGTATGAGCGGACTGCCGGCCCCTTTCGAAACCGGTCCACGCGCAGAGCTGCGGGGCGTTGTGCGGATGATCATCTTGACCCGTCTCGCCTCTGAAGCGGTGCAAGCGTGCCGAACAACATGCTGGCTTGCCGGGTCATCCAACCTGACTGCGCGGTATCATCCCCGGGGGGGCGTGAAGGCCGCTGCCAGCCGGCCCCGATATCGAAACCGCTATGCCGCCATACCGAACACGCAAGGCGGTCACGCGCCAGGCTGCTTTTCGATGTGTGGGCAATGCCGACGACATGACCCGAGAGGCTGCAGCATGTTCCTGCGATCCGGCACCGTTGCGTCGGCGGTCTAGCGATGGCGGCCTGAGTTCTTTTCCTTCGGTCGCATCCGGGCCATTCCCGTTTCATGTCGCCTTTGTAGACGACCGCCTGCTTTGTGCGGTCAACCCCCGTTGGGGGTACACTCGGCGAATATTCAGGAAAATTCGATTTCTGTTTTTGGTCTGCGGGCAGGCGAAGGGCCTGCCCGCAATTTTTCGGCAAATAGAATTTTCAAGAATTTTCGCCGAGATGACCGCAGCAGGACGGCCCTCTCCTTTGGCGCCATCGGGAATGGTCCCGATGCAACCGAAGGAGAACTATCATGGCCACCACGATCGCAAACCTCACCACCAAGGCCGACGGCTCGATGGAAGGCGTCTTTGCCACGCTCCGGGTCAACGCCCCGATCACCCTTATCCCGAACACCAACAAGTCGCGAGAGGACGCGCCCGACTACCGGATCGTCAACAAGCGCACGGGCTTCGAGATCGGAGCCGGCTGGCATCGCATCTCCCAGCGTTCGGGAGAGGAATACCTCTCGGTCAAGCTGGAAGCCCCCGAGATCGGCGTGATCTTCGGCAATCTCGCTCCCGCCCCGGGTGGCGAGGAAAACAAGAAGGTCATCCTCTGGAACAACCCCCAGTGAGGCATCGGAAGCCGGCCCTTCGAGGGGCCGGCTTCCCAACCGGCAAAAGGAGGTTGCAATGAGCCGCTACACCATCACCGTCACTGGTACCGTCACCGGAAAAGTCCGCTCGGATCCCGACGCCGTCATCGGCTACGACCCACCGCTCCGGACCTATTTCCTGCAGGCGTTCCCGCACGAGGAGACCGACGAGCCCGCACTCTGGCTTGGCACCCACGATCATGCCTTCGAAACGCTTGGATATCTTCGCCACGCCGCCATCGCACACGGCTACGACTTCATGCCGCTGCCGCCCGAATTGGCCGCAAAGCTGGTCGACGACAAAGCGGCCGCCAGCGGGCGCCCGGAGCGGGACGGCATCCTCGGGGAACTGCTGAAACACCCCAACCAACCCAAGTAGGCAAACACATCTCAGGGCCCGCGACGGAGCGCTCCGTCGCGGGCCCTTTTTTTGCGCGTCGCAAGAGAGCCACGAACATCACACGCTACAGCAAGAGACAGCGACTCCAAACCCCCGATTATTCCTTCGGCAGTTTGTGCTTATGAACGTGGATATAATCCTGCACGGCCTTCCGCAGCAGTTCGGTCATGCTGTGCCCGTTGCTGATCGCCAGCAACTTGAACTGCCGCTGCTCCGCCGCCGTGAGGTAGTAGCCGCAGCGGACCATCTCCTCCTCGCGCATCTTCTTTCCGGCGATGGGGTCCTTTTTCTGACCCTGTCGCAGCAGCTTGCGAAAATCGGGCCCGACTGCCGGGGACGGCTTTGTCGGTACCTGCACCTGTGGCGCAGCTTGCTCCTTGGTCCCTGATGTCTCGACCTTCGGTGTGATGAACATGCTCGGCAGCGCCGGCGGCTGCGTGGAAATCGCCTTCATCATGCGGGCTTTCTTGTCGTCACCGGGTTTCGGCGCGGTTTCTTCACTCATGCCGCATTCCTCGTGGCTTCGATGAAAGTTTGCAGAAGGTCGTCGAAGACTCCTTCGCTCTCGGCAACCGCCTTCGCATCGGGCACCGCGGGGCTGTAAAGGGTCTGCCCGGTCTGGAGGTCGCGATAGGCAACGCGGTTGTGCAGGACGTGTTCTGCAATCGGCGTGCCGTTGGCCTGGATGATGGCGCGCAGTTCCGTCAGGGCTCGCGCCCTGCCATCGATGATGGTCTGCTTGGTCAGCACGAATATCGCAGGCAGCGGTCTACCCCGGCTCTCGACCGCCAGCGGAATGTAGTGGTCGGTGATCTGGATGGCGGCGGTCACATCGTCGAGGGCAAAATAGACCGGCACGACGACAATATCGGCCGCGAAGAGTCCGGCCATGAGGTTGTCATTGGTGGTGCCTTCCGTATCGATCAAGACGACGGAGCGCTCACCGTTGTGAGTGGCTGCGGCGTCGAGGATTTCCTGCGGGGTCATCGCGCTTACCAGCTGGAGCCTGTCAGGGCGATTGCCAGCTTCGCCCAGCATCTCGAACCAGCGGTTCATATTCTGCCGCCGGTCGCCGTCGATAAGAGTGACCGAATAGCCGCGATGCAGCGCGACGGATGCGAGGGTGCGCAGCAGCGTCGATTTGCCAGTGCCGCCCTTGGGGATCGCAGCGGAGATGATCATGGGGGGCCTCCTTCCGGGCGTTGTCTCCTTGTCTCCGTGTTAACATGGAAACAAGTCATCATGGACACATGGAATTAATGTCACGGTCGAAACATGGTGACATAGTCAACGCGGCAGACCGGTTTAGCAACCCAGGCGCGCATCGTAAAGGCTCGATCACAGGCGCAATTTTTGCGCGCTGCTATCTTCAGTGAGGAGGAGATCCGGTGGGCCGATCCCCGCCAGCGAACCGCTCGGATGTCTCCATGTTAACATGGAGACAAGTCCTCACCGCATCATAGACACATCACAACAAATCACGATGGAAACATCACGACGTTGCGTACCGGCGGTCTGGAGTGAAAACTGGCTAGTTGGGAGGAGGGGCGTCCGCGGCCGTTTTCACCTCCCTTCCCCTGTTTCTACTGGCAGGATAGCCTATTTTGTGATACACACAAAAATAGGAGCGCGGCCCTGGCGGGCCTTAGCGCCCGCAAGCGGGCTTGAGAGATGGATGCAGACGCCCAGAGAGCTGCGGTGAAGAGCGCGTCACGACGCTATGGCGAGGTGACGCACATCCGGTTTTCGGGTGACGAGCTGGCCGGCCTCAAAGCCATTGCTGAGCGGGACGGCGTAACTGTCAGCGAGGTGGTCCGGCGTCTGGTGCGGGCAGAGGCGGGGCACCTGCCTATCGCGACAGAGGCGTTGCGGCCGGCGATCGTGGACATGACCGATCAGCTGCGACGTGTCGGCGTCAATTTCAATCAAGCCGTGCGCGCCATGAACGACGGCCGCGTTGCCCATGATGAGGATCTTGAGCAGGCGTTGATCGCCGTGGGCGACCTTGTGCGGCAGTTTCGCGATGAACTGAAAACGATGACCGTCGAGTCTCGCAAGGCGAGGGAGGCCAGGCCATGAGCGGTCGTCTTG
>NZ_RZQL01000379.1 GCF_003997935.1 Mesorhizobium sp. M7A.F.Ca.US.006.01.1.1 | reverse complement strand
GTTCGTAGGTGTGCGGACGGCAGCGCTCCGCAATCTCGAAGACGGTTGTCGGCCCGGCCGCATCCAGGAGCTGGAAACCGGGGTGAACGACGACGGCAACTTGCCTCAGCATGGCAGTATTCGCCCGATTTATGTCATTTCGGACGAAACCTAACGCCGGTACCCTCGTCGTCAAGCCATCTGGAGCATCGCCATGACGATGCCCGCACTGAGGCGACGGCGACGGGCGTCTGGCTCACCCGGAGCACCGGCTTTCACAGCAAGGGAGTGACGGATGAAAGCTTTGATCGCCGGGGCCGGAATTGGCGGCCTCACCACCGCTCTGTTCCTGCATGAGGCAGGCATCGAGGTTGAACTGTTCGAGCGGGCCGACGACATCCGCGAACTTGGCGTCGGCATCAACATGCTGCCGCACGCTGTCAAGGCGCTGGCTGGGCTTGGCTTGATGCCGGCGCTCGACGCGGAGGGGGTGAGGACACGCGAGCTTGTCTACACCAACCGCTTCGGCCAGGTCGTATGGCAGGAATTGCGTGGCATCGATGCCGGCTATGAGGTTCCGCAAATCAGCATCCATCGCGGCAGGCTGCTGGGGCTGATCCACCGGGCCGTGGTGAGCAGGCTTGGCGGCGACGTCATCAGCACGGCAAGCCTTGTCGATGCCTTCGAGCAGAGTGAGGGCGAGGTCGTGGCGCATTTCCGCCGGCATGACGGCTCGCGAGGCGAGGCGCATGGCGACCTGCTCATAGGCGCCGACGGGATCCATTCCGCCGTCAGGGCCGTGCTCTATCCCGAAGAAGGGCCGCCGATCTGGAACGGCACGATGCTGTGGCGCGGCGCCACGCCATGGCCGGTCTGGCGCGACGGGCGCACCATGGCGGTTGCCGGCGGCAATTTCGCCAAGTTCGTCTATTATCCGATCGAGCCGGATCGCGAAGAGACCAGGCTGACGAACTGGGCGGTGATGGCCAATACCGGTGACAGCGGCACATCACCGCTGCGTCCCGGCGACTGGAGCCGCCCGGGGGTGATCGATGATGTGCTGCCCTTCGTGCGCGACCGGTTTCAGCTGGATTTTGTCGACCCTGCCTCGATCATCCAGGCAACGGATGGCTTCTACGAATATCCGAACTGCGACCGCGACCCGCTGCCGCGATGGTCGTTCGGGCGGGTGACGCTGCTCGGCGATGCGGCGCATCCCATGTATCCGGTGGGGTCGAACGGAGCCAGCCAGGCAATACTCGACGCCGGTTGCCTTGCGATGCATCTGGCCGCGGAGCCTACCGTCGAAGCCGCGCTAACGCGATATGATGGGGAGCGGCGGCCGGCTACATCGGCCATCGTGCTGGCCAATCGGCAAGGCGGCCCGGAAGCGGTCATAGACATGGTCGAGGCCCGGGCGCCGCATGGCTTTGATGACATCGACGCTGTCGCTTCGCGCGAAGAACGCAAGAGCGTGGTACGCGGCTATGCGTCCCTGGCCGGGTTTGCAAAACCGAATTGACCGGGAGCGGCACGTTTTTGCGCCCCTAGAGATCCGCTTCGGCGAAGATGCGCGAGGCCCAGTCGAGGAAGACGCGAAGGCGCGGCGAGAGCTGACGGTTCTGCGGGTAGAGTGCCGACAGCGGTGTCGGCGAGGGCGGGTAGTCGGCCAGCACCTCGACGAGCGTCCCATCGGCAAGATCCTTCTCGAAGCGATAGCGCGGCGCCTGGATCAGGCCGAGGCCAAGCCGCGCCAGGTCGGCAGCGGTATCGGAATTGTTGGCGGCGACGCGGCCGGGCAGCCGCACCTCACGGATATTGCCGGCGATGGTGAATTCGAACGGAAGGGTCTCTCCGGTGCGCGACGAGACAAAGCCCACCGCCTGGTGACCGTCGAGTGCATCGGGGGAGACGGGCGTGCCGTGGCGCTCGAGATAGGCAGGGCTGGCGCACGTGATCTCGCGGATCATCGCGAGCCGCCGCATGATCATGCCGCTGTCGGGCGGCTCGCCGACGCGGATCACACAGTCGACGCCTTCGCGCACGAGATCGACCAGCCGGTCGCTTTGGCCGATCTGCAGGTCGATCCTGGCATAGCGGGCGAGGAACTCCGGCAGGCGCGGCAACAGGAAGGTGCGGGTGAGCAGCGTGCTGGCGTCTATGCGCAGCAGGCCGAAAGGCTCCGCATTGCGGAAGGCGGCTTCGGCATCCTCGATTTCGGCCAGGATCGACAGGCAGCGCCGATAGTAGGCCTCGCCGTCCTGGGTGGCGTTCACCTGCCGTGTCGTTCGTTCCAGAAGCCGCGCGCCGAGATGCCCTTCCAGCCGCCTTAGCGCTTCCGTCGCGGTTGAGCGCGGCAGGCCGAGATCGGCCGCAGCAGCGGTGAAGCTGCGCCGCTCCAGAACGCGAACGAAGAGCCGCATCGTGTCCAGCCGATCCATGGCCTTTGTTCGCAGTTTCCGAATAGTGATGTCAATAGGCGGCTGATTATCCAGAAGGCGGCCCGGCCTATATCCGTGTCACCAACAACGCGGAGAGACTTCCATGACATCCAATCAAACAAGGACGGGTGGCCAAACCAGAACCGCGATCGTGACCGGCGCCTCCAAAGGCATCGGCGCCGCCATCGCACAGCGGCTCGCCCGCGACGGCGTCGCCGTCGTCATCAACTATGCACGCGGCCGCGCCGAGGCCGAAGAGCTTGTGCGCAGCATCGAAGCCGGTGGCGGCAAGGCGATCGCGGTTCAGGCCGATGTCGCCGATCCAAACGGCATCGCAGCGCTGTTCGACGCCGGCGAGAAGGCGTTCGGCGGCATCGACATCCTCGTCAACAATGCCGGCATCATGAAGACTTCGCCGATCGCGCAGACCGACGATGCTTCGTTCCACACGCAGATCGCGATCAATCTCGGCGGCGTGTTCCGCGGCATGCGGGAAGGCGCGCGCCGGCTTCGCGACGGCGGCCGCATCGTCAATTTTTCCAGCAGCGTCGTCGGCCTCTACCAGCCGGGCTACGGCGTCTACGCCGCCACCAAGGCAGGCGTCGAGGCGATGACCCACATCCTGGCCAAGGAGCTCGGCGCGCGCCGTGTCACCGTCAACGCGGTGGCGCCCGGGCCGATCGAGACCGCCCTGTTCACGGACGGCAAGAGCGAGGCGCAGATCGAGGCCATCGGCAAGATGATCCCGCTTGGGCGGCTTGGCCAGCCTGGCGACATTGCCGGGCTGGTCTCGTTCCTGGCCGGGCCGGACAGTGGCTGGGTCAACGGACAAATCATCCGCGCCAATGGCGGCGTGGTCTGAGGAGATAATCATGCAAAAGACAATCCTGATCACCGGGGCTTCCAGCGGCTTCGGCGCGATGACCGCTCGCGCCCTGGCGAGAGCGGGCCACACGGTCTATGCCTCGATGCGCGACCCCTTGGCGCGCGGCGGCGTGGCGGCAGCCGAGATGGAAAAGTTCGCCCGCGACGAGGGCCTGGCGCTCAAGCCGATCGCGCTCGACGTCACCTCGGACGCTTCGGCCGAGGCGGCTGTCCGACAGATACTCAGCGAGGCCGGCCGGCTCGACGTGCTCATCCACAATGCCGGGCACATGGGGTTCGGACCAACCGAGGCGTTCTTGCCCGAGCAGCTGGCGCAGCTCTATGACGTCAACGTCGTCGGCACGCAGCGCGTCAACCGTGCGGCCTTGCCGCACATGCGCTCGCTCGGCCGGGGACAGATGGTCTGGGTCGGCTCGAGCAGCACGCGCGGCGGCACGCCACCGTTCCTTGCGCCCTATTTCGCGGCCAAGGCCGGCATGGATGCGCTGGCGCAGAGCTATGCGCTGGAACTCGCCCGCTTCGGCATCGAAACGACCATCGTCGTGCCGGGCGCTTTCACCAAGGGCACCGAACATTTCCACAATGCCGCGAAGCCTGCCGATGCCGAGCGCGCCGACCTCTACTGGTCCGGCCCCTATGCCGGCGCCGATCAGCAGGCGCTGAAAGGGCTGGCCGCACTCGAGCCGGCGGATGCCGATCCGGCCGATATCGCGGCGGCCATCGTTGACCTCGTGGCGATGCCGCATGGCAGCCGCCCGCTGCGCGTCCACATCGACCCCTCCGACGATGGTGCGGCGATCGTCAACGGCGTTGCCGACCGCGTGCGCGCGCAACTCATGGAACGAATCGGCCTTGCCGACCTGCTCCATCCTAAAGCCTGAAATACAACCTTAAACAGAAGGAATAGAACCATGCCATTCGCCAACATAAAGGTACCGCAGGCCGCACTCTCCAGGGCGCAAAAAGAAGACCTCATCCACCGGACCACAGCCATGTTCGTCGACTTTTTCGGTGAGGTCGCGCGCCCCACCACGATGGTGCTGGTGGAGGAAGTCGCCGATGGCGGCTATGGCCGGGCCGACGAAGTGTTCGTCGTGCCGGACGCCTATCGCGCCAAGGAGTAGCGCAGGGCGGGCAACATCCTTCGGACCTTCCCGCCCTCCGGGGGCAAGAAACCCAAGTCTTGCGACGCCGCGCGGACCCCCACCCCGCTGCTTCGCAGCGACTTGCCGGGGCGAGCCACGGG
>NZ_RZQL01000378.1 GCF_003997935.1 Mesorhizobium sp. M7A.F.Ca.US.006.01.1.1 | reverse complement strand
CACTTGGTCTGTCACCTGCTTCGGGGCGAGACATATTCGTCGAGCGCAGCGGTGCGGCGGTGTCACCCGAAGGCGCTGCGATCGGCGCGCGCTCCATCGGCTTTGGCGCAACCTCGGCGAACCGATTCACCGGCAGCTCTTCGAGTGCCTCGTCGACGCCCACACTGGCGTAAAACGCCAGCAGGTCGGCGATATCAGGTCTGTTGGTTGGGGAAGCGGCAGTCATGCCGGCACATTCGTCCGCCAAGAGGCGATTTGCAACATCGGTGATTGGCGAAAGCGGCGGTGAAAGCTGATCTCCCTCCTTGAGGGGGAGATGGCCGGCAGGCCAGAGGGGGTCGCCGCGCGTAGAACGCCAGCCTCCTCTGTCGGCGAAGGGGTGTCGCGTCCGGTCGTGCCGACCCCCTCTGTCGCCTTCGGCGACATCTCCCCCTCGAGGAGGGAGAGCGCGCCTCCGCGTCCGCGCCTCACCCCGTTGGTATGCGGGGATCCTGTACCAGATAGAAGGTCCATCTGGGCGTGTAGTCGGTCATCAGGAATTCGAACCTGGCGGTTTTCAGCGGGTCGACCTTGCCATTCCTGAACAGCAGCCGGTCATAGGGTTCGAAATCGCGATCGAAATCGGCGAAATTGCTTGACAAGATATTGTCCGGCGTCTTGTTGCGCTGGTCGAAGGAAAGCCCGTCGCCGAACACGCTCGGCTGGTTCAGGATCTCCTGCAATTCGAACTGGAATTCGATCCAGGCCTGGCCGCTGTTGTTGAGCACCTCGATGCGCATATACATCATGCCGTTGGCGAATTCGCCGGCCTTGCCGAAGGCCTGGATCGGCTTTGTCGTGCGGATCGTCAGCGTCACTGGCGTTGACGAATTCAGCTCTTCGGTGATGACGAACGGATCGTCCTTCGTCCCGATGCCCGAGGCGCCGGTGATGCGGAAGCCGCCAAGCTCGTCGGAGAAGGAGTAGGCGCCTGCCGCCCAGACCTTCACTTCGTCGGCGGCAGCGTGATGCGGCGCCAGCACCAGAAGGGCCAAAAGGAGCGCCCGGCGGATCCGGCCGGGCGGGAAAAGAAAGCGCGTCGATGAAAAGCCGGCTGGCCCAGGAATGCGCATGGCGTGAAGTATGGCCGATAAGCAAGCCGTCGAACAATTAAAAACGCGCGCCCCGGAGGCAATGCCGGGCGAAAAGCAGTCTTCCAGCCTCGCAATGCGCGACTTTTTGGCCAAAACCGCATTGTCACGTATGCGCCGGTTTCCTGTCGTCAATTGATGCGCTATGCAGCGCGGGAGCCAGCAAGATACCCGAATGGGATAAGCCAGTGCGGAGGGGTTGATGAGCGACATCGAACGCGAAAGCATGGAATTCGACGTGGTTATCGTCGGCGCCGGACCGGCGGGCCTCGCTGCCGCCATCCGCCTCAAGCAGGTCAATCCCGAGCTTTCGGTCGTCGTCCTGGAAAAGGGCGGTGAGGTCGGCGCCCATATTCTCTCCGGCGCCGTCGTCGATCCGATCGGCATCGACCGGCTCTTGCCGGGCTGGCGCGACGAGGACGGCCATCCCTTCAAGACGCCGGTCACCGCGGACCATTTCCTGGTCCTCGGTCCCGCCGGCTCGTTTCGCCTGCCTAACATTTTCATGCCGCCGCTGATGAACAATCACGGCAACTACATCGTCTCGCTCGGCAATGTCTGCCGCTGGCTGGCGACCAAGGCCGAAGCGCTCGGCGTCGAGATCTATCCGGGCTTTGCCGCTGCCGGCCTGCTCTACAATGAGCAAGGCGCCGTCACCGGCGTCGTCACCGGCGACATGGGCGTCGAGAAGGACGGAACGCACGGTCCGGGTTTCGCACCCGGCATGGCGCTGATGGGCAAATATGTGCTGATCGGGGAGGGCGCCCGCGGCTCGCTCGCCAAGCAGCTGATCGCCAGATACAAGCTTTCCGATGGCCGAGAACCGGGCAAGTACGGCATCGGCCTGAAGGAACTCTGGCAGGTCAAGCCCGAGAACCACCGGCCGGGGCTGGTCCAGCATTCCTTCGGCTGGCCGCTTGACTTGAAGACCGGCGGCGGCTCGTTCCTCTACCATCTCGAGGACAATCAGGTGGCGGTCGGCTTCGTCCTCCACCTCAATTACAAGAACCCCTACCTGTCGCCGTTCGAGGAATTCCAGCGCTTCAAGACCCATCCGGCAATCAGCGGGACCTTCGAGGGCGCCAAGCGCCTGGGCTATGGCGCGCGCGCCATCACCGAGGGTGGCTGGCAGTCGGTGCCGAAACTGTCCTTCCCCGGTGGTGCGCTGATGGGATGTGCGGCGGGCTTCGTCAACGTGCCGCGCATCAAGGGCTCGCACAATGCCGTGCTGTCCGGCATGCTGGCGGCCGAGCATGTCGCCGAGGCGATCGGTGCCGGGCGCGCCAACGACGAACTCGCTTCCTACGAGGAAGCCTGGCGCGCGACCGACATCGGCAAGGATTTGAAGAAGGTGCGCAACGTCAAGCCGCTGTGGTCGCGCTTCGGCACCATCGTCGGTGTCGGCCTCGGCGGCCTCGACATGTGGCTGAACACGCTGTTCGGTGTCTCGCCCTTCGGCACGCTGAAGCATGGCAAGGCCGACTATGCGACGCTCGAGCCTGCCGCCCGGCACAAGAAGATCGCCTATCCGAAGCCCGATGGCGTGCTGACTTTCGACCGGCTGTCCTCGGTGTTCCTGTCCAACACCAATCATGAGGAAAACGAGCCGGTCCACCTGCTTGTAGGCGACATGGAACTGCAGAAGCGTTCCGAGCACGATGTCTTTGCGGGCCCTTCGACGCGCTATTGTCCGGCCGGGGTTTACGAGTGGGTCGACAAGGACGGCAATGCCGCCGCCGATCCCACGGCCAAGGATGTGCGCTTCGTCATCAACGCGCAGAACTGCGTCCACTGCAAGACATGTGACATCAAGGACCCGAACCAGAACATCAACTGGGTGCCGCCGCAAGGCGGAGAAGGCCCGGTCTACCAGGGCATGTAGGCCCGCGCCGGCCACAGCGTGCCCCGGCGGTGACTCGGGTCTCCTGTGGCATGTGAAACATTAGGACTGTTGAAACTGCCGCGCGCTTATGGTTCCATTCCTTGACGATAGGGAGATGGTCAATGCGCCTGGCGGTTCTGGCATGCCTCGTGGCGATCGGTGCGCTGTTCGGCTTGGCTTCTGCGGCCTCGGCCGGCACCAGGGTGGTGGTCAAGACGCGGACCTACGACATCACCGGGAACACGGGGCTGGCGCTGATGCAGGCGATGGACCGCAAGGGGCCGAAGCACGGCTTCATGACGCATGCCATCGCGTTGACCGGCTACGCAGTGGATTGGGACCTTGACACCAGCCAGGACGATGGCGTTTGCCGCTTGCGGCGTGCAAACGGCACGCTCAATCTCTTCTATACGTTTCCGCGTGTCGCCTCGGCCACCACGCCGACGCTCCGGAAGCGCTGGACGCGGTTCTTCGCCGGCGTCCGCGCCCATGAAGAAACCCATGGCCGCATCGCCAGGGAGATGATGTGGGCCACGGAGAGATCGATCTCCGGCCTCAGGATTGCCGACGATCGGTCCTGCTACAAGACACGTCGCGAGGCACAGCGACGTATCAAGGCCACCAATGCCGCATATGAGGCCAAGCAACTCGCTTTCGATGCGCGCGAGCATCGCGACGGCGGCCATGTCCAGCATCTCGTCATCGCTTTGGTCAGGCCCTGATCCTTCAGCCTGGCGTCTTGCCGGTCTGAACAATGGCCGCGGTCGCGGTTTCATGTTCATCGAGCGGCTTTTGCTGGTTCAGCCTGAGCGAGAACTCCACCAGGACTGGAAGGTGATCCGAGCCGGTGTCTTCCAGCCGTGTCGCGGAATGGATGGTCACACCGCCCTTGCTGAAAACCTGGTCGATCGGCAGGCCGGCGAAGCGCCGCAGGAAGTCCGGCAGCTTGATGTGGATCCAGGTCGGGCCGGCGGACGGCATCACGGTCAGCCCGCCAAGCGCCGCGACCCGCCGCACGGCGGCACTCCATGGGGCGGCATTGCAGTCGCCTGCCATGATGGCCGTCTCGCCGAGCGCCGAGAGCGATTCCGTCAACTCGCCGATCTGCCAGTACTGCTCGCGCGGCCACGGCCAGCTGAGATGGATCGCGGCGACATCGACGTTGATACCGCCGAAGTCGACGGTCGCTGTCGCCATGGCGCCGCGCCGTTCGCAACGCGCCTCGGTGCCGGCGGCAAAGGGCCGCCGCGAGAGCAGCGCGACGCCGAATATCTTGTTGGGGTAAGGACAGAGGATCCGGTATGGATAGGCGCTGCTGATATAGCCGAGCTCGGTTGCCCACATCGCCGATACTTCGTCGAGGGTGATCACGTCGGGATTGGTCCGGCCGATCAGCGACAGCACCTTCTTCGGCGTTGGATTGTCGTAGCGCAGGTTCATCTGCAGCAATTTGTAGATCGCGCGGTTCTCGTTCTTGGCTTCATAGGCGGCCTGAACCGGCCACAGGCGGGAGAAGGACAGCGAGCCGGAAGTGGTGGCAAAGGCCGCCACGGCAAAAAGC
>NZ_RZQL01000377.1 GCF_003997935.1 Mesorhizobium sp. M7A.F.Ca.US.006.01.1.1 | reverse complement strand
CTGTCAGCCCCATCCATGCAAGGGCCGCAGTCGCAGTGCTTGCGGCCCTTGCATGGATGGGGCTGACAGCGAGACGCCGGCTACCATGCTGAGCGTCCATCCGGTCAGCACGACGCCGATCGTGCCGCTCTCCCTGCCCGGCGGAGCGATGGCCGCGGCGCTGGCGTAGATCGCCGGCATGGCGATGCCGGCAGCGATGCCGGCGAGCAGCTGTGCCGCGACCAGCATGATCACCGTGGGAGCCACGGCACTGGCGATCAGCGCCAGTGCCAACAGCAGCAGTGCGCCCTGCAGCATCCGGCGTGCACCAAGCCGGTCGATGTAGCGGGCCAGGAACAGGGCGCTTGCGGAGGTGCCGAGGCCGAACGCTGCCGCCGCAATCATCACGGCTGGCACGCTGGTTCCGAACGACGAGGCGACAGCCGGTGCAATCGGACCCAGCACGAGCGAGTTCGAGCCGATGACCGCGATGCAGCCCGTCAACAGATAGGCAAGCGCCGGGATCGGGGCTCCGGCGCTTGCCGCCAATGCTGCAACTTGATCTGCGTTCGACATATCGTCATAATCGCCGTATTTTATTCAGCTGAAAACAGGAAACTTCGTCATGGATGAAGAAACAGATGGCATTCTGCAGAACAAGGCTGCGGCCCGCGACCTCGACGCGATTGACCGAAGAATATTAGGCGTCCTGGTCGATGATGCCACGATCAGCTACGCCGAACTCGGCGATCGCGTCGGCTTGTCGCCACCCGCGGCGCATGAGCGGGTCAAACGGCTCCGGCGCAGCGGCGCCATCCGCAACACGGTCGCCATCATCGATCCCCGGGCGGTGAAAAAGCCTTTGCTTGCCTTTGTCCATATCGACACCAGGGGCTGGGGAAAGACGCCGGAACTGATGGCGGTCTCGCAATATCCCGAAGTCGAGGAGATCCATACCGTCGCCGGCGATACCTGCATGTTGCTGAAGGTCCGCACGGAAGACACCAGGGCACTCGAAGGCCTTTTGGCGCGCCTGTACGAAACGCCGGGGGTCACCTCGACGCGCAGCTATGTGGTTTTATCGACCTATTTGGAGCGGCCGGTGCAGCCGGGCATTACCGAGACATGGCCGACGCCCAAGCATATGGCCGAGCCTCTGTACTAGGGGCGTGGGCTACGCTCGCTCGGGAAACATCGCCTTCAGGCCCTCGCGCGATGCCTTGGCGACACCGCGCTCGGTGATCAGGCCGGTCACCAGCCGCGCCGGTGTCACATCGAAGGCCGGGTTGGCCGCAGGCGTCGTGTCCGGCGAAATGCGCACCTGGGCGATCTCGCCGCCGGCGGTCTTGCCCCAGACCAGCGAGACCTCGTCGGCCGAGCGCTGCTCGATCGGGATCTCGGCCAGTCCGTCATGCACGGTCCAGTCGATGGTCGGCGACGGCAGCGCGACATAGAACGGCACGTCATTGTCGGCAGCGGCGAGCGCCTTCAGATAGGTGCCGATCTTGTTGCAGACGTCGCCGTCGGCGGTGGTGCGGTCGGTGCCGACGATGACCATGTCGATCTCGCCGCGCTGCATCAGATGGCCGCCGGCATTGTCGACGATCAGTGTGTGCGGCACGCCGTGCCCGGCCATCTCCCAGGCGGTCAGTTGGGCACCCTGGTTGCGCGGCCGCGTCTCGTCGACATAGACGTGGACCGGAATGCCGGCCTCCGTCGCCAGATAGATCGGCGCGGTCGCCGTGCCGTAATCGACTGTCGCCAGCCAGCCGGCATTGCAATGGGTCAGGATATTGACCGGCTCGCCCTTCTGCTTGCGCGCCGCGATCGCCTTGATGATGGTGAGACCGTTCTCGCCAATGGCGCGGTTGAGGCCGACATCTTCGTCGGCGATCTCACTGGCCCGCTGATAGGCGGCTGCGGCGCGTTGTTCTGTCGGCAGGGGCCGCAGGAAGCGCCGCATTTCGTCCAGCGCCCAGCGCAGATTGATCGCGGTCGGCCGTGTCTCGTGCAGGGTCTCCCACACGGCGTCGAGCGCTGCATCCGACGCATCGTCGGCCATCTGCATGGCGACGCCATAGGCAGCGGTGACGCCGATCAGCGGCGCGCCGCGCACCCACATGTCGCGGATGGCGGTGGCGATGCCGGCAACCGTGCCGATGGTCTCGATGCGGAAATCATGCGGCAGCCAGCGCTGGTCGATGATCTCGACCGAACGCCCGTCGTCGCTCAGCCAGATGGTACGATAGTGGCGGTCGCCGACGTTCAAATGCTGCTCTCCTGTTCGATCAGCGCGGCCAGTTGGTTGACCTCGTCGATGCTGTGGATCTGGCGCCGGTTGACGGCGAGGTGGCGGCCGAATTTCAGCGCCTTTGCCTCACAACTGGCGCGCAAATCCTCATCGGCAATGGTCTCGAAATCGGCATTGTGGGCGAGGCCGAGGATGCGCCTGTGCACCTCGATGCCGGCAAAGCCGAGCAGATCGGTCCACATCTGGTGCAGAACATGGTCGAGCGCCTGCTCGGCACCGAGCTTGTCGCCCTGATCCTCGAACAGGCTCTTTTGATAGAGCATGCCGGTGCGCTCGGTCCGCCACAGATGCGAGAACTCGGCGCGGAACACTGACCATGTCTCGACCGTCACACCGAGCAGATAGGCGCGCATGGCGTCTCGCTTGCCCTTCTGTTCATGGCCGCGTTGCGAGAAGAACGACATCCAGAAATTGGCAAGCAGCATGCCGACATCGAAGGCCATCGGGCCGTAGAAAGCGAACTCCGGATCGATCATCCGCGTCTCGGTGTCGGTGACCATGATCGAGCCTGAATGCAAATCCCCATGCAGCAGCGTCTCGGCATTGGCGGCGAACATGTGCTTCAGCCGCTGCGCCTCGACCTTGAGGTCGCGGTCGGCACGCAGTTCGGCGACGAGGCCGTCGAGCTGTGGGCTCGTATGCCGGTTCATCTTGGCGTCGAAATAGGGGTCGGAAAATACCAGGCTTTCGGTGATGTCGCAAAGCTCGACATTGTCGGCGAACAGCGCCAGATCGGCCTTGCGGTCCTTGGCCGCCATATGCAGGTCGGAGCCGCGAAACAGCGTGCGGGCCATGAACAGGCCGATATCCCGGGCGATGTTCGGCAATTGCCGGCCGTCGATCAGCGCACGGCGCAGGATGATATGCGGCGGCGCAAGATATTCCATGATGATCAGCGCCTGACGTTCGTCGAAATAATGGATCGCCGGCACCGAGCCCGGCGCGCGTGCCTCTTGCCTGGTCAGCGCGTGATATTCGAAGAAGGAGCGCTTCAACGGCAGCGGCCAGCTGTCGCCGACCAGGCGAACATAGGGCAGGGCCTGCTTGACCACGGCCGCACCGCTGTCGCCCTCGACAATGAACACCAGGTTGAGATTGCCGTCACCGACCTCGCGGACCTTCCAGGCGCCAGTGTCCCTGCCGATCTTCGCGCACAGCGCGTCGTTGCCGCCAAGGCGGGCAGCCAAGGTTTCGACCGACAGGGCTTCGAACGGCAATTCTTCAGTCATGGTCATCCTCCCGCATATGCGCTCCGATACATAATTGAGGCATGGCGGCCAAGCCAAGCTAGGAAGCGATCTGGCAATTGTCAATCGTGTTGACAATTGCCGATGCAGCCCATAGCGTCACGTCAGGGAGGAACGCATGGTCGGCAATGCCGTGTTCCGCGTAGAGGGACTGAGGAAATCCTTTGGCCATAACGAGGTGCTTGGCGGCGTCTCGCTGGAACTGCATGCCGGTGAAGTCACCGTGCTGATGGGCGCCAATGGCGCCGGCAAATCCACCCTCGTCAAGATCATCTCCGGTGTCTACGAACGCGGCGGTGGGACGATGGCACTCGCCGACCAGGATTTCGCGCCGAAAACCCCGGCCGAGGCGATCCGCGCCGGCGTCGTCACCGTGCACCAGAACATCAATGACGGTGTCGTCGCCGATCTCGACGTCGCCACCAATTTGACGCTGGACCGGCTGAGCGGCAGCGGTGCGCCGACCCTGTTCAATCCAATGCGCGTGCGGCGAGAGGCCAAGGCGGTTGCCGACCGCATGGGGCTGGCCATCGATTTGAAGGCGCGGGTGAGCGATCTTTCGCTGGCCGATCGCCAGATGGTTGCGATTGCCCGCGCGCTGGCGCACAAGCCGAAAGTGCTGATCCTCGACGAGCCGACCTCATCGCTCTCCAGCGCCGAGGCCGACCGGCTGTTTGCACTGATCGACAGGCTGCGCGAGCAGGGCGTGGCGATCCTCTACATCTCGCATCGCATGTCCGACATCAGGCGGTTGGCCGATCGCATCATCTCGATGCGTGACGGGATCATCTCGGGCATTTTCGACAAGAAGCCGCTCGACTATGAAGGCGCGGTCAACGCCATGCTCGGCCGCAAGATCCATCTCGACCAGATCGTCGTCAGGAATTCGGCCAAGGCAGTCCTGACGATCGAGGGTCTGCGCATTGCGCCAGGCGCCCAGCCGATCTCGCTGACGCTCGGCGACGGTGAGGTCGTGGCCATCACCGGCCTCGTCGGCGTCGGCAAGACGGCGCTTGCCGAGACTCTCTTTGGCGTGCGCCAGCCGCTCGCCGGCACAATGACGCTGAACGGCAGGCCTTATGCGCCGCGATCGACAGGCGAGGCGATCGCCGCCGGCGTGTTC
>NZ_RZQL01000376.1 GCF_003997935.1 Mesorhizobium sp. M7A.F.Ca.US.006.01.1.1 | reverse complement strand
GTCCAGCCTCTCGGCGATTGCGCTGGCAGCGTCGCTCGGTGCGGCGGCCGCCCAGCCGCTCACCGTGGTCGAGCTGTTCACCAGCCAGGGCTGCTCGTCCTGCCCGCCGGCCAATGCCAATCTGATCAAGGTCAAGGACCAGCCCGGCGTGCTGGCGCTGTCGTTCAACGTCACCTACTGGGACTATCTTGGCTGGAAGGATATTTTCGGAAAGCAGGAATTCACCCAGCGCCAGGTCAGCTACGAGCCGCCGCTCGGCCATGACGCACCGTTCACGCCGCAAGTGGTGGTCAATGGCCGTGCCGACGTCGTCGGCGCCGCACCCGGCGAGATCGAAAAGCTGATTTCGGCGAGCGGCCAAACGAGCGGCCCGTCGCTGTCGCTTGAAAATGGCAAGGCCAGCATCGGCGCCGGCGCCGCGCCGGGCGGCAAGGCCGATGTCTGGCTGGTGCGCTATGCCAAGGGCGTCGTCGAAGTGCCGGTGGCGCGCGGCGAAAACACCGGCCGCACCTTGCCGCACGCCAATGTCGTGCATGCACTCAAAAACCTCGGCAGCTGGACCGGCGCGGCCACGACGTATCCGCTTCCCGCCGCTGCCGGCGGCCTGAGCACCGCCGTGCTGGTGCAGTCGCCCGGTGGCGGACCGATCCTGGCTGCCGCAACCGACTAGATCGCTTCGACAAGAGATTGCGCAACGCCGCATGGAGCGGCGCCGCATAGCACGGCCGTCAAGAGGACGCGCCTTCAACCACCCACCAGGAGATCATCCATGACCATTTTCCGCCTGACGCTGCCGGCGCTCGCTCTCGCTCTGTGCTCGACGGCGCTGCTTGCCGGCGGCATCGCCCGTGCTGACGATGCGACCAATGCGATGAAGCCCGCTGCAAATGCCATGAAACCGGCCGCGGATGCGATGAAGCCGGCCGCAGACGCCATGAAGCCCGCCGACCCGATGGCCACCAATTCCATGAAGCCGGCGGCCGACGCCATGAAGCCGGCCGCCGATGCGATGAAGCCGGCAACGGATGCGATGGCTCCGGCCAAGTAAAGGTCGTGCTGTTTCCCGGATTCGGTCCCGCGGGTCCGAATCCGGATGCACGTGAAAGTGAGGCTTCGGCCGCAACTCGCCCGTCGCATGATCGTATCTTATCCAATAGACTCCACATGATGGACGTCACAGGAGCTCAAGCCATGACCGACATTCAAAAACCAGTCACCAGGCAATCGTCGAACGTCTTGCGCAGCGCGCTCGCCGCCCTTGCGCTGGCCGCCGCTGGCGCCGCCTTCTGGCTGACGCCGGCGGTTTCGGCCGAGGATGCGGTGAAGATCCCGCCGCCGGCAATCGACGAGAAGGCGGCCACCGGCACCGAAAAGGCAATCTTCGCCGGCGGTTGTTTCTGGGGCGTGCAAGGCGTGTTCCAGCACGTCAAGGGCGTCAGCAAGGCCGTCTCCGGCTACACCGGCGGCGACAAGGACACCGCCGTCTATGAGACGGTCGGCTCAGGCCGCACCGGGCATGCCGAATCCGTCGAGATCACCTACGATCCGTCGAAGGTGACCTACGGCCAGCTGCTGCAGGTCTATTTCTCGGTCGCCCACAATCCCACCCAGCTGAATTTCCAGGGTCCGGATTCCGGCACGCAGTACCGCTCGACGATCTTCGCCGAAAACGATGCGCAAAAGAAGATCGCGCAAAGCTACATCGCCCAGCTCGACCAGGCCAAGGTGTTCCCGGAGCCGATCGTCACCACGCTGGAAACCGGCAAGACCTTCTATCCGGCCGAGAATTATCATCAGGATTTCCTGACGCTGAACCCGACCTATCCCTACATCGTCTACAACGACCTGCCCAAGGTGGCGAACTTGAAGGCGCTGTTCCCGACGCTCTACACCGACAAGCCGGTGCTGGTGCTGTCGGCAAGCAACTGAGAATGCGCAATCTCCCCCTCGCGGCGGGGAGATTGCGCACTCAGCCGCCCCGCCCCTGCCGGCTACATGGCCTTCATCGCGTCACACGACACATTCGGGTTCATGTCGGCGAAGGTGCCGGCCGGGTTCTTCTTCCAGGCCCAGACATGCAGTTCATAGAACGGGCCTAGACCGTAGCGGTTGGGCGCGCTGTCGAAATTGAACAGCTGCCCTCCCAGCGAAGCCGGACCTTTCGAGGTGATGTACTCGACGGCCACCAGCCTCAGCTTGCCGTTTGCCATCGGCTCGTACATCACCGCCTCGGGCTTGGCGAGTTCGACCGCATCGTCCTTCAGATAACCGGCATTGACATAGTGGATGCCCATGGCGCCGCCGGTGATGCCGCTGGCGCAAGGGATCGGCGCATAGCCCTCGGCCGTCGCCATCGCCACGTTCTCGAAGCGGCTGTTGGCTGCCCGCACCTTCTCGTCCAGCGCGCCAGCGTTGTGAGCATTGGCCGCCGTGGCCGCGATCGACAGGATCGACAGGTTGATGAGGTGTTTGGTCCACAGATGGATGTTCATGTTCTCTCCTCCTTGTTGATGGCGCGCGGGAGCAGCCGCTCCCGCTGCGACGTCGGATCTTGGCTGCACGCATCATTGGTACCGGGTGAAGTCCCAGTAGTGCGGCAGATCCTCGAGCTCCGGCAGGCCGATGTCGCGTCTCAGATAATCGTCCTGCGGAGGCAATCGACGCCGACTCTTGCGCAATGGTGCGAACAGCAGCGAGGCCAGCCGCCAGAAAGCCCGGCCCGGTAACGGGTCTCGTCCGACGGGTCTCGACGCCGCCGACGGCCCGCTGAACGATTCGTCAGGCACGCTGCCGTCGCCGCGAAGGGCAGTTTGATACTCATCGATCGGATCAACGGTAAAAGTAAGGGTCAAGAACCCGCACCTCCGTGATCTTGTCGACAGGCAGCGCGTTTTTCTGGGCCGTGCTGCGGATCGCTTCCGGCGAAGGCGCGTCATAGATGCAGAAGCTCTGCTTCTTGTCAGGCGAGACGAAGGACTGCACCCAAGTCACGCCTTTCTCCGCGTTGCGCATGATGACGCCGCCCAGCGCATCGGCGCCGGCATCGTTCACCGGCACGCTGAGGCCGTTGGGAAATGTACGTTCAACCACATAGCGAGGCATATCAGGTTCCTTTTTTACTGTTTCACGCCCCGTTTTGAGCGCGGAGGACATTGATCACGCTCGCCAGGGGCGCGCATCGGAACCTTTCCCTATGTTTCGTGGGACGATTCCCCATGTTAACGGCGTTCACTGCTGGAGCCACAAAGCCGATACCGGGCCGCGCTATCCTGCCTGACGAAAGCGGGGTGCGGCGGCGACCCGGATCACGAAAAGCGGATGATCATGCTTCTGGAACGGCAGACACAGCTGGAGCAGCTGGACGGACTTCTCGCCGAAGCCGCGCGTGGTCGCGGCAGCGTGGTGGCGTTGTCGGGCGAGGCCGGCGCCGGCAAGACCGCACTGGTCGAGGCCTTCGTCGCCGGCGCGGCCAAGGCTACGCGCATCTTGCGCAGCGCCTGCGAGGACCTGTCGATCCCCGATCCGCTCGGACCGCTCTATGACCTCGCCCGCGAGGCGCAATGGGCGATGCCGCAGGCGATCGACGCCAGGCAGGGTCAGCGGCTGCCACTGTTCTCCGGTGCCCTCGACGTGTTCGAGACAAGGACCCAGCCGACGCTTCTGGTAATCGAGGATCTGCATTGGGCGGACGACGCGACGCTCGATTTCGTCCGCTTTCTTGGCCGGCGCATCGCCAACACCCACATCCTGGTCCTGTTGACGGCGCGCACCGACCGCAGCGAAGGACAGGCGCGTGTGCGCCGGGCGCTGGGTGAAATTCCGTCGGGCAACGTTGCCCGTATCGACGTGCCGCTGTTGAGCGAGGCGGCCGTCCTGTCGCTCGCCAGCGCTGCCGGCCGCGATGGCGACGCCATCTACCGGGTCACCGCCGGCAATGCCTTCTTCGTCACCGAGCTTCTGTGCGCCGACAATGAGATGACGCCACCGGCCAGCGTGCGGGACGCCGTTGTGGCGCGGGCCGAACGGCTGTCCGCCGGTGCCCGCTCGATGCTCGACGCGGTGTCGGTGTTTCCCAGGCGGGCCGATGCTTGGGCTCTGCAGGGCCTGTGCGGCGTCGCCAGCGCCGGACAGCTGGCGGAATGTGTGTCGAATGGGCTGCTCGACGATCTGGGCGATGGCTATGCCTTCCGCCATGAAATCGCACGCCGCGCCATCGAGATGATGCTGACGACAAGTTACAGGAGACTGTTCAACCAGCGCGCGCTGTCGGCGCTGCTTGAAAATGGCGGCGTCGCCACCGCACGCCTGGTCCATCACGCCGTGGAAGCGCACAATTTCGAGGCGGTGCGCGAATTCGCGCCGATCGCCGCGCGCGAGGCTTCGCGTGTCGGCGCCCATCGCGACGCCGCCGGCTACTATGAGGTCGCCTTGCGGCAGGCCGACACCTTGCCCGTGGAAGAACGCGCCGGACTTTACGAGCAGTATGCCTTCGAGTGTCACTTGATCGCCCGCATTGACGAGGCCATCAAGGCGCAGGAACAAGCCCGCGCGTTGCAAAAGGCGCTTGGCAACACGCTGAAGGAAGGCGACAGCCTCAGGTGGCTATCGCGCTTCGCCTATCTGTTGGGCGACCGCCCGGCAGCCGACCTGTTCGGCGCCCAGGCGGTCGCGTTGCTGG
>NZ_RZQL01000375.1 GCF_003997935.1 Mesorhizobium sp. M7A.F.Ca.US.006.01.1.1 | reverse complement strand
GGTCTGGATTTCCGAAGCGGTGTCCTCGTCGAAACCGTCGATAGAGGCGATCTCGCCGGAATCGACATAAGCGACTTCCTCAACGCTGGTGAAGCCTTCGGAGGCCAGCACCTGGCCGACCATCTCGTCGACGTCGAGGGCTTCCATGAACAGCGACGAACGCTCGACGAATTCCTTCTGGCGACGCTCGGATTCTTCGGCCTCAGTCAGGATGTCGATATCCCAACCGGTCAGCTGCGAGGCCAGACGCACGTTCTGGCCGCGGCGGCCGATGGCCAGCGACAGCTGGTCGTCGGGAACCACGACCTCGATGCGTTCGGCATCCTCGTCGAGCACGACCTTGGCGACTTCCGCCGGCTGCAGCGCGTTGACGATGAAGGACGCCGCCGATGGCGACCAAGGAATGATGTCGATCTTCTCGCCCTGCAGTTCGCCGACGACGGCCTGGACGCGGCTGCCGCGCATGCCGACGCAGGCGCCGACCGGATCGATCGAGCTATCGCGCGAGATGACGGCGATCTTGGCGCGCGAGCCGGGGTCGCGGGCGACCGCCTTGATCTCGATGATGCCGTCATAGATTTCCGGCACTTCCATGGTAAACAGCTTGGCCATGAACTGCGGATGGGTGCGAGACAGGAAGATCTGCGGGCCGCGCTGCTCACGGCGCACGTCGTAAACATAGGCGCGGACGCGGTCGCCATATTTGTAGTTTTCGCGCGGGATCAGTTCATCGCGGCGGATGATCGCCTCGCCGCGGCCGAGATCGACAATGACGTTGCCGTATTCGACACGCTTGACGGTGCCGTTGACGATCTCGCCGATGCGGTCCTTGTATTCGTCAAACTGACGGTCGCGTTCGGCCTCGCGGACCTTCTGAACGATGACCTGCTTGGCCGACTGGGCGGCGATGCGGCCGAAATCCATCGGCGGCAGCTGTTCGGCGATGAAGTCGCCGAGCTGGGCGTCGGGATTGCGCTCGCGGGCCGAGGAAATGGCGATCTGCGTGGCGTAGTCGTCGACCTTCTCGACCACTTCCATCAGCCGCTGCAGCTTCATCTCACCGGTGTTCGGGTTGATGTCGGCGCGGATGTTGGTCTCCTGACCGTAACGCGAGCGCGCCGCCTTCTGGATCGCATCGGCCATGGCGGCGATGACGATCGACTTGTCGATCGACTTTTCACGCGCGACCGCGTCGGCGATCTGCAGCAATTCAAGTCTGTTGGCGCTTACAACCATCGTTTTTCTCCGGAGCTTGTTTGCCGGGCCTTTGCGCCCGGCAGCTCAATCATAGTTCCTGTTCGTGGTCTTCCGTGGCGTCCGCTTCCGCACCCGACTCGTCGTCGTCCGGTTCGCCGCGGCGCTTCTTGGCTTCCTTGCGCGCCCTGTTGTCCTTCGACAGGGCATCGCGGATGAGATCGTCGGTCAGGATCAGGCGCACATCGGCAATCGCATCGTAGGGGACGCGCACCGTCGGCTCCTCGCCATAGGCTGCCTTGTCGCGCTCGATCAGCACATCGTCTTCGCCGGCTTCGGCGATCTTGCCCTTGAAGCGCTTGCGGTCGGCGACGACCATCGATGTTTCCATCTTCACCAGATGGCCCGTCCAGGTCGTGAAATCCGATTTACGGACCAATGGCCGGTCGATGCCGGGCGACGAGACTTCAAGATGATAGGCCTTTTCGATCGGATCATCGACATCGAGCGCCGGCGACACCGCGCGGCTGACCTCTTCGCAATCCTCGACGGTCATGGTGCCGTCCTCGCGTTCAGCCATGATCTGCAGCGTCAGCCCGTTCTGGCCCGACAGATGCACCCGCACGAGGCGGAAGCCGATGCCGCGCAGAACCGGCTGGACGATCAGCGCGATGCGCGCATCGATACCGCTTTCGCGGATGATGCGATCGTCGCCCTCGCTTGCCGTTGCAGTCATTGAAGCCCTGTCGTTCTCTACTAAGTTATCGGCAGGTAATAAAAAAGAGCGGGACCGGGTGGACCCACTCTTCGTCATACCGACCAAGAATTTGAGGCTGATATAAACGATCGCGGCCTGTGTTTCAAGCCCGCTATGCTGGTCGGGCAACGCTGCCATCGAGGTGGCCCGCGCCAGCGTTGCATGGAACGCATGGCGCCCATGCGGCGGGCCCCATGGGATTGGCGCTGAAACGCACCTACTTACGCTGCGCTGCACAAACGTGGCCGTGCGTCACACGTGCGCGAAAGGACATGATCATGAGCAATCGCAAGATATTTTCTGCAATAGGCGACTTCTTCACCGTATTCGGCAGCGCCGTGGCCGCTTCACGGGCCGTGGAAGCCGGCCGCAGGCCGCGCGCCGACGACCTGCGCAACCTCGGCGTCGAGCCTGCCGCCTTCGACCGCATCGGCCGCCGCTTCTAAGAGCTTATTTCCGAATGAAGGTAAGATAGGCCGGCCGTCGGCCCTCACGAATGGCCTTGGCCTCGTAACGGGTGCCCGGCCAGCCTTCATAGGGCCGGCGCCAGTCCACCGCCTCGCCAGCCCGCCATGCGAACGCGCCGTGCGCGCGGCAATGCAGCAGGGTCCAGTTGACATAGGTGTCGATGTCGGAGGCGAAGCGGAATTTTGAACCAGGCTTCAGCACACGCGCGAACCGCTCGAGATTGACCGGGCTGACGAAGCGCCGCTTCCAGTGTTTCTTCTTCGGCCAGGGATCGGGGTAGAGCAGATCGATGCCGTCGAGCGAGGATTGCGGCAGCCAGTCGAGCAGCCTTGTGGCGTCGTCGTCATAAACCCGCAAATTGGCGAGCGGTTTCTCGCGCACCGCCATCATCATCTTGGCCATGCCGTTGACGAAGGGCTCGACGCCGATAAAACCGACCGCGGGCGCCTCGGTCGCACGATGCAGGAGATGCTCGCCACCGCCGAAGCCAATCTCGAGGCGAACCGCGCTGACATCGGCTTCAAACAGAGTGCTGAGATCGGTCGGCGGTTCAGCCGTCAGATCGAGCCGATATGTACCGAAGCCGCTTTCCAGCGCGGCCGCCTGCTGCGGACGCATGGTCTTGCCGCGCCGGCGACCGAAAAAGGCTTCGGTCGCGCGGCTGGGTCTGTCCTTCGGATCCATGGCGGGACTTTGCGGCACCGCCGTCAGGCGGCGACCGCGTCCTTGAGCGCCTTGGCGAGATCGGTCTTTTCCCAGGAGAAAGACCCATCACGGCCGGCCTTGCGGCCGAAATGGCCGTAGGACGACGTCTTGGCGTAGATCGGTTTGTTGAGATCGAGGTGACGGCGGATGCCCGACGGCGACAGATCCATCACCGTACGCAGCGCCTCCTCGAGCTTTGCCTCGTCGACCTTGCCGGTACCGTGCAAGTCGACATAGACCGACAGCGGCTGTGCAACGCCGATGGCGTAGGAAAGCTGGATGGTGCAGCGGTCGGCGAGTTTCGCCGCCACGACGTTCTTGGCCAGGTAGCGCGCCGCATAGGCCGCCGAACGATCCACCTTGGTGGTGTCCTTGCCGGAGAAGGCACCGCCGCCATGGGGTGCGGCACCACCATAGGTGTCGACGATGATCTTGCGGCCGGTCAGCCCGGCGTCGCCGTCCGGTCCGCCGATGACGAACTTGCCGGTCGGGTTGATGTACCACATGCAGTTGTCGGCGATCTTCAGCTCGCCCAGCGCCTCCCGGATATAGGGTTCGACGACCTTGCGGACCTTCTTCGAATCCCAGCTCGCATCGAGATGCTGCGTGGACAGCACGATCTGCGTCGCCTCGGCGGCCTTGCCGTCGACATAGCGAACGGTGACCTGGCTCTTGGCGTCCGGGCCGAGCTTGCCGGCTTCACCGCTGCCTTCGTGACGGGCGGCAGCCAGCAGTTCGAGGATCTTGTGGCTGTAGTAGATCGGCGCCGGCATCAGATCCGGCGTCTCGCGGCAGGCGTAACCGAACATGATGCCCTGGTCGCCGGCACCCTCTTCGCCCTGACGGTCGGAGGCATTGTCGACGCCCTGTCCGATGTCAGGCGACTGGCCGTGCAGCAGAACCTCGATCTTCGCCGTTTTCCAGTGGAAGCCGGCCTGCTCATAGCCGATCTCGCGGATCGCCTTGCGGGCGACCGACTTGAACTTGGCCGGATTGACAACCGAATGCCCGGCGGCATCCTTGAGAATATTGCCGGCCTTGTCCCTCTTGAGCAGCGTGTCGGGAACACGCACTTCGCCCGCGATGACGACACGGTTGGTGGTGGCCAGCGTCTCGCAGGCGACACGGACTTTCCACGGGTCCATGCCGGTCTTCTTGGCTTCGCGATAAACCAGATCGACGATCTCGTCGGAAATCCGGTCACAGACTTTGTCGGGATGGCCCTCGGCAACGGATTCCGAGGTAAAGAAGTAGTTCTGCCGCGTCACGGGTGTCCCCTCTTGAAAAACGATCGGCAGGCTGCCGATTTTGGCGCGCCACGTGTTAGCGGGGCGAAGCGCCGCTCGTCAAGCGGTGCTTCGGTTCTGGCATGAATGTCGATGCGGTTATCTTGTGCCACCAGCGGCAAGGCGCCGCCGGTCCTGGCGTGATTGCCGATCAGTCGGGATCCTCGGAGGAGAGGGACTTGACCAGGTCTATGATCCTGCGGCGCACCTTGGCATCCGCGATCTTGACAAAGGCCCGGTTGAGCTGAAGCCCTTCGGGGCTGCCGCAGAATTCGAC
>NZ_RZQL01000374.1 GCF_003997935.1 Mesorhizobium sp. M7A.F.Ca.US.006.01.1.1 | reverse complement strand
GCGGCGGGGCTGCCGCCCCTACCCCCCCGCCAGCCTCGGCAGCAAAAAAATCTCCGCCCCCTGCGGCAGCTTCTTCGACCACGTATCTCGATAGATCGTCCCGTCGATGGCGACGGCGATGCCTTTGTCGATCCAAGGCTCGAGGCCGGGATACTGTTCAGCCAGCTTCCTGAACAGCTCCCTTATGTCCTTGGCCTCGATCTCGACCTTGCTGTTGCCTCCGGCGGTCGCGGCGAGCGAGCCCCAGAGCGTTACTTCGACCATTCCCGTTCCGCCTCGATCGCCGCCAGGATGCGCGGCGGCGACATCGGGATATGCGTCATGCGCACGCCCGCGGCGTTCGACACCGCATTGGCGATCGCCGCCAGCGGCGGCACGATCGACGTCTCGCCGACACCGCGCACCCCGTAAGGGTGGTTGGGGTTGGGGATTTCGAGGATCTGCGTGTCGATCATCGGCAGGTCCGAGCAGACCGGGATGCGGTAGTCGAGGAAGCCGGCGTTCTGCAGCCGCCCGTCCTTGCCGTAGATATACTCCTCGTTGAGCGCCCAGCCGATGCCTTGTGCAGCACCCCCCTGGTACTGCCCCTCGACATAGGTCGGGTGCACCGCCTTGCCGGCATCCTGCACCACCGTGTAGCGGATGACCCTGGCGGCGCCGGTCTCGGGATCGACCTCGATATCACAGATATGGGTGGCGAAGGAGACGCCGGCGCCATCGGCGACGAGCTCGCTGTGACCGGCGATCGGTCCGCCGGTCTTGCCCGACTCGACAGCGATCTCCTTCAGCGACAGCTTGCCGAGATTGCCGTGCTTCTCGCCCTTGGCAATCGCGTGACCCTTTTCCCAGACCACGTCGTCGACGGCAATGTCCCACATCTGCGCGGCGCGCTCGCGCAAGATCTTGATCGCGTTGCGGGCGGCCGAGATCGTCGCCATGGAAGACGAGAAGGTGCCGCGGCTGCCGTCCGTCATGTCGTTGTAGCCGAGGCTGGACGTGTCGGCGACGATCGCCTTGACCTGGGAATAGTCGATGCCGAGTTCCTCCGCCGCCACCAGCGACAGCGACGCGCGCGAACCACCGACATCGACCGTGCCGACGGCCAGCGAGACCGAGCCGTCCATGCCGATGTTGAGGTCGGTGCAGGTCTGGCCGCCGAAATTGAACCAGAAACCGCAAGCCATGCCACGGCCCTGGTTCGGACCCAGCGGTGCCTTCATGTGCGGATGACTCTTCACCGCCTCCAGCGTCGGGCCGATGCCGATCGGGCCGTAGACCGGGCCGTAGGAGGATCGTGTGCCTTCCTGCGCGGCGTTCTTGATGCGGAAGTCGACCGGGTCCATGCCGATCTTCTTGGCCAGCTCGTCGACCGCGCTTTCCACCGCGAACGCCGCCATCGGCGCCGAAGGCGCGCGGTAGGCAGCGGTCTTCGGCCGGTTGACCAGCACCTCGTAGCCGACCGTCTTGACGTTATCGAGCTTGTAGCAGGCGAACGCGGTCATGGCGCCGATCTCGGCCCAGGAGCCGGCATACGGGCCGCAGCTGTAGCGCAGCGTCGCTTCGGCGGCAGTGATAGTGCCGTCCTTGCGGGCGCCGATCTTGACGTCGATCGAGGTGGCGCTGGTCGGGCCCGAGGCGCGGAACACCTCGTCGCGGGTCATCACCAGCTTCACCGGCCGCCCGGCCTTGCGCGACAGCGCCAGCGCTACCGGCTCGGCCCAGACATGGGTCTTGCCGCCAAAACCGCCGCCAATCTCCGAGGAGGTGACGCGCAGTTTCGAGGCTTCCATGCCAAGCAGCTGGGCGCAATGCTGGCGGTAGACGAAATGGCCTTGCGTGCACACCCAAAGGTCGGCGGTGCCGTCCGAGCTGAAATTCGCCACGCAGGCATGCGGCTCGATATAGCCCTGGTGCGTCTGCTCGGTCTTGAAGGAACGCTCGACGATGAAGTCGGCGTGCCCGAAACCCTGATGGACATCGCCATGGCCAAACTGGCTGCGCTTGGTGACGTTGGAGGGTTTTACCGGCTTTTCCTCGAGCCCCTCGGTGAAGATGGCATCATTGATCAAGGGCGCCGTGTGCTTGGCCGCCTCGTCGACATCAGTGACATGCGGCAAAAGCTCGTATTCGACCTCGATGAGCTTCAGCGCCTGCCTGGCCGTGCGGGCGTCGATCGCTGCGACCGCAGCCACCGCGTGGCCGTCATAGAGCGCTTTCGTGCGCGCCATGCAATTGTCGAGGACGTCGTACATGGCGGCATCGCCATCGGTGAGGTCCGGCAGGTCGGCCGCGGTGATCACCGCCTTCACGCCGGCGAGCTTTTCCGCCTTCGAAATGTCGATCTTGACGATCCTGGCGTGGGCGTGCGGGCTTCTGAGAACACGCCCGACCAGCTGGCCGGCCATGTTGAAGTCGGCGCCGTAGCGGGCGCGGCCCGTCACCTTGTCGATGCCGTCGGGACGGATCGGACGTGTGCCGACGGAGGCGAATTTACGTCCGGAAAAACGTGGATCGAAATTCATCTCAGGCTCCCTTCATCACGATGGCCGCGTCCTGGACGGCGCGCACGATCTTGTCGTAGCCGGTGCAGCGGCACAGGTTTCCGGCAAGGCCGAAGCGGATTTCCTCCTCGGTCGGGTCGGGGTTCTTGGCCAGGAGGTCCTTGGCCGCGATCAGGAAGCCCGGCGTGCAGATGCCGCATTGCAGCGCCGCATGCTCGAGGAACTTCTGCTGCAGCGGATGCAGCGTATCGCCATGCGCCATGCCCTCGATGGTCTCGACGCGCCGGCCTTCAGCCTCGGCGCCGAGCACCAGGCACGAGCACACCAGCCGGTCGTCGAGGATGATCGAGCAGGCGCCGCAGTCGCCGGTGCCGCAGCCTTCCTTGGCGCCGGTCAGCCCCAGCCGGTCGCGCAGGACGTCAAGCAGCGTCTCGTCAGGCTGGCAAAGATACTCGACAGCGTCGCCGTTGATTGTGGTTGAAACTGCTATACCAGCCATCATTTGCCTCCTGCACGTGCATAGGCGGTCGTTGCGGCCCGCTTGGCCAGCACGCCCGCAACTTTCCTCCGGAATTCAATAGTGCCGCGCTTGTCGTCGATGGGACGGCATGCCCCCGCGCAAACCTTGGCGAGCCGCTCCAGCGTCGCCTCGTCCAGCCTGGAGCCGATGAGTACCTCCGCCGCCTCTTCGACCAGAAGCACCGTCGCCGCCACGGCGCCCAGCGCCACGCGGGCCGATTTGACGACCCCGTGCTCGTCGAGCGTCAGGTTCACCCCGGCGCTGACCACCGCGATGTCCATCTCGGTGCGCGGAATGAACCGCAGATAGGCATCGCCAGAGCGCGGCTCGCGCTTGTCGAGCAGGATCGCCTCGATGATCTCGCCTTTGGCCAGCGACGTCCTGCCCGGCGCGGTCGGCACGCTCTGCACGGGGATCGTGCGCCGGCCCGCCGGCCCGACGACCACAGCCTTGGCGCCGGCGGCAACCAGCGCCGGCACGCTGTCGGCGGCCGGCGAGGCGTTGCAGAGATTGCCCACGATGGTGCAGCGTCCCTGCACCTGCTTCGAGCCGATCAGCTTGGCCGCCTCGACGACGCCAGGCCATGCCTTCCTGAGGGCGGTGTTCTCCCCCAGGACGGCGCAAGGAACCGCCGCGCCGATGCTGAAGCCTTCAGCCGTTTCCCGGATCTCGCTCAAGCCATCGATCGCCTTGATGTCGACGATCAGCTCTGGTTCGGCAAAGCCGCCCTTCATCCTGACCAGGAGGTCGCTGCCTCCCGCGAGGATGGCGGCCGTACCAGCCGACCCGGCCAACTGGCCAACGGCGTCTTCTATTGAAAGCGGACGTATGTAGCGCATCGTCTCCCCTTGGTCATCGCGATTTCAGCGACCGTTATAAACAGTCTCCTCATAATGGCTATCCGGTTCCTCATCTGCGGCGATTAGGCCAGGCGCCGCAATATCCAGTCCAACAGAACGAAAGTGGCGCGCGCCCCGATGGCAGCACCGGCTTTCGGTGATTTTCGGGAAACTTCGGCGATGGATCAAGTGCGCCCATTCGCTTTTGTCCGCCTTTGGACCGGAACGGCCCTTAAGCCGGCAGAGCCGCTGCTTGGCCGCCCCGGCTGAAGCTCCCTGTGTTCGGCGGCTGCCCGAAACGCCTGCGGCGGCTGGCCAAGGGTACGCAGGAAGGCGCGCCGCATGCGTCCGGGATCGCCAAAACCGGCGGTTTCGGCGATGCGCTCAAGCGGGAGATGGCTGGTCTCGATCGCCGTGCGGGCCGTCTCAAGGCGCATGCGCTCTACGGCCTTCGCCGGCGTGACGCCGGTCTCGGCCGTGAAGGCGCGGGCGAAGTTGCGGGGACTCATGGCCGCGTGATCGGCCAGGCATTCGACGGTCAGCGGTTTGGCCAGGTTTGCCCGCACCCAGTCGATCAGCGCGGCGAAGCGGCCGGTTCGCCCACCCAGCTCGACGAAGGCCGAGAATTGCGACTGGCCGCCCGGCCGGCGCTGGTGCACGACGATCTGCTGCGCGGTGCGGCGCGCCACCTCAGCGCCAAGGTCATCTTCGACAAGGGCGAGCGCCAGGTCTATTCCGGCCGAGATGCCGGCCGACGTCCAGATGTCGCCATCCCTGATGAAGATACGCTCGGCATCGAGCCTGACCTTCGGATAGCGGCGGTGGAAGTCGTCGCTGCTGGCCCAGTGCGTGGT
>NZ_RZQL01000373.1 GCF_003997935.1 Mesorhizobium sp. M7A.F.Ca.US.006.01.1.1 | reverse complement strand
GGCACCTGGGGCAGGCCAAGCTGGCGCGGCGCCTCGACAATCCCGGAATGGGCAAAGCGAGCCGTTCGCAGCGTCAGTGCGACACCGGCGTTCACGGCTGTGCGCAGGCCGGCCAGACTGGCGCTGCCGGCAGCAATGCGGTAGCGGCGGCCGGCGGCATCGAGTGCGGCAAGTGCCGCTTCGCGAAAACCGCAATATGGATCGAGCAGCGCCAGCGGCAGTTCCTCCTGCCGCGTGGCCAGCCCCTTTTGTGAGCATAGCCATATCATCGGCTCGCGCAGCACGCCGACTTCGTCCGGCGCTGCCGTCTGGCGCATGACGATCGCCAGATCGAGGCCGCCAGACTGCAGCGCCTGCGCCAACTCGGCGGAACGGCCGACCCGCAGTTCGATCCTGACGCGCGGATGGCTGCCGGCGAAAGCACGCAGCAGATCCGGCAGGCCGCTGTCGGCAAAATCCTGCGTCGTGCCGATGGCAACGCGCCCGGCAGCGCGGGCGCCCTTCAGCGCCAGCCAAGCCTCGCGATGGGCGGCAAGAATGCGCTTGGCGTGGCCGACGAGATCCTCACCCGCCGGCGTCAGACCACGTCCTCGCCCTTGCGCCGCCAGCAGCGGCTCGCCGACGATTTCCTCCAGCCGCTGCATCTGGGCGGTCACCGCCGAGGGCGAGCGGCCGATGCTTGCAGCCGCCCGGGCCAGCGAGCCGCTGTCGACGAAAGCAAGGAAGGTTCGGAGCAGATCGGGATCCAGTGTTTCCATACTTCGATAATATCGAAGTATGGGTTAAAAACAATTCGATTTTTTTGACTAAAAGGTGGTGGCATGGTTGTTTCAACGGCGATCGGACGCCGCTCAAGCCAAGGAGAAGAAGAATGCCTATCATCAACATCAGCGTCACCGGCAAACCTGACGCGGCGCTTTCCGCTCGCATCGCAAAGGAGGCCACAGAAATCACCGCGACGCAGCTGCGCAAGGACCCGACGATCACGGCAGTTGCCGTGTCCTATGTCGATCCGCAGCACTGGTTCGCCGGCGGCAAGTCGCTGGCCGAGCACGGCACCAACACGTTCTGGCTTGATATCAAGGTGGTCGACGGCACCAACACCAAGCTTGAGCTGGAAGCCTATCTGAAGGCGATCTTCGCAGCCTTCGGCCGTCTGCTGGGCGGCGTGCATGAGGAGAGCTACGCCTTCGTGCATGAAGTGCCGGCCGCCGCTTACGGCTATGGCGGCAAGACGCAGGAATTTCGTTTCATCAGTGGACGGCTGCAGGCGGCGTGAGAAGCAGCTTCCCGCACCAAGGGAAGCAAAAGCTCCGCATTGACCTTGCTCCCACATCGTCTAGGTTCTGGCCGACACGGCCGCAAAGAGCCGAGATGCTAAAAACGTTGGGAGAGACGCGGCATGGTCCTGACACTGGCGCTGCTTGCGGGTCTTGTTCTGGCCTGGCTGCTGATCGGCGTGGCGGAAAAATTCCGCCTCGGCCTGCGCTTCACCCAGGCGCTGCTCTATGTGCCGTTCAAGCTCGCCTACCGGATCGGAGACAGCCGCATCAGGATCGCCCGCAAGGCGCAGGCCCCGGTCATCTACGTCATCTCGCATCAATCGCGCTTCGAGCCGGCGTTGATGCTGTCGCTGCTGCCGGAAGACACGCTGCATATTCTCGATGAGGTCTCGGCGCGCTCGCCGTGGCTCGAACCTTGGCGTGAGCTTGGCCGTACCATCGCCTTCAACGCCGAACATGTCTTCGTCAGCCGCCGGTTAGTGCGGGTGCTGAAGGGCAAGGGCCGGCTCGCTGTCTATCTGCCGGATGCGGTCGAGCCTGACGTCAAGACGTTTCGGTTGTTTCGTGCCGTCACCCGCATCGCCATGCAGGCCGATGCCAAAATCGTGCCGATCTTTGTCGGCGGTGCGCGCAGCCTGCCGGTGTCGCTGACGCCTTCGGACAAGGCGCCACGACACTGGTTTCCGCAACTGTCGATCAGCGTGCTGGAGCCGATGACCATCGCCGAACTGGTGGCGCGCAACCCCGAGCAGGCCTCGAACACCAACGCGCTGTTCGACCGTGTCGCCGAGGCGCGGCTCTTCGGCACTAACCTCGATCGTGGCCTGTTCCTGGCCATGCGCGATGCCGCCGACCGCGTCGGCGCTTCGCATACCATCATCGAGGACGTGATCTCCGGTGCGCTGAGCTACCGCAAGTTGTTCATCGGCGCCCGCGTCCTGGGCAGGCGCTTCGAGGCGGTGACGGCTCCGAGCGAGGCGGTCGGCGTGATGCTGCCCAATGCCAACGGCGTCGTGCTATCGCTCACCGGCCTTCTATCGGCCGGCCGGGTGGCGGCGATGATCAACTATACGGCCGGGCCGGCGAGCGTCACTGCGGCCGTGCGCACGGCGGTGATAAGGACCGTGATTTCGTCCCGCGCGTTCGTCGAGAAGGCCGACCTTGCCGATATCGTCGCGGCGGTCGAAAAGGGTGGTGCCAGGCTGCTTTGGCTGGAGGATGTGCGGGAGAGCGTCACCGCGCTCGACAAGCTTGCCGCCGCCTTGCTGTGGCGCTGGCCACTGCAGCGGCAGGATGCGGCCAAGCCGGCCGTGATTCTGTTTACCTCGGGTTCGGAAGGCACGCCGAAGGCGGTCGTGCTGTCGCACAAGAACCTTTACGCCAACGCCATGCAGGCCGAGGCGCGGATCACCATCTCGCCTGCCGACATCCTGCTCAACGTGCTGCCGGTGTTCCACTCCTTCGGCCTGACGGGCGGCACCATCCTGCCGCTGGTCACCGGGGTAAAGCTGTTCCTCTACCCCTCGCCGCTGCACTACAAGATCATCCCCGAGGTGGCGCGCAAGGTGAAGCCGACCATCATGTTCGGCACCGATACGTTCCTCGCCAACTATGCGCGCACCGCCAAGGACGGCGATTTTTCCAGCCTGCGCTTCGTCGTCGCCGGCGCCGAGGCGGTGAAGCCGGAAACTCGCCGCGTCTACCGCGAACGCTTCCAGGCCGAGATCATCGAAGGGTTTGGGCTGACCGAGGCAGCACCGGTGGTTGCCGTCAACACCGCCATCCATGGCCGCGACGGCACGGTCGGCCGGCTGCTGCCGGCCATGCGCATGAAGCTAGAGCCGATCGAAGGCATTTCCGACGCCGGCCAATTGTGGCTCGACGGACCGAACCTGATGATGGGCTACATGACATCGGACCGTCCCGGCGAGTTGCAGCCGCTGACCGGCTGGCACGACACCGGCGACATCGTTGCCGTCGACCGCGAAGGCTTCATCACCATTCGCGGACGCGCCAAGCGCTTCGCCAAGATCGCTGGCGAGATGGTGTCGCTGGGTGCGGTCGAGATGCTGGTGCAGTCGCTGTGGCCGGAAGAACGCCATGCGGCGGTAGCGGTGCCGGACAAGAGGCGCGGCGAGCGCATCGTGCTGGTCACCACCGCCGACGATGCCAATCCCGACGAGTTGCGCAAATTCGGCAAACAGGCCGGTGCGGCCGAACTGATGGTGCCCAACGACATCGTCAAGGTCGAGGAAATCCCGGTGCTGGGGTCCGGCAAGACCGACTATGTGTCGACGAGGAAACTGGCGATCGACAGGCTGGGGCTCGGCCTCGCGGCCTGAGTCAAATCAAGCACTTCCGACGACCTTCTACCCGATATCCGAAGGCGGCACCTTCTCGCCCTCCAGCTTGGCGCGCTTCGAATAGGCGCGCACGCTGAACGGCAGGAAGATCAGGTAGCCGGCAACCGAAGCGGTCAGTGTGTACCAGGGGTAGGTCATCAGCAGGAGTACGTAGAGCACGACACCCAGGATGATCGGCAACACCCTGTCGCCCGGGATTTTCAGGCTCTTGCCGGAATAGACAGGCAGCCGGCTGACCAGCAGGAACGCGACCAGGATGGTGAAGCCGGTGGCGACGAAGGCCGCTGGACGGCTGGGCTCCAGACCTGTGCGCAGGAAATAGAGATAAAGCGGCAGCATCACCAGCACTGCGCCAGCCGGCGCCGGAACGCCGACGAAATATTCGGACTGCCATATGGGGCGATCGGCCTTCTCGTCATCGAGCACGTTGAAACGGGCGAGGCGCAGCCCGCAGGCGATGGCGAACAGCAGTGCCGCGATCCAGCCCGGCGAGCCGGCGCGGTCGAGCAGGAAGGCATAGAGCACCAGGGCCGGGGCCACGCCGAAATTGACGATGTCGGCCAGCGAATCCATCTGAGCGCCGAATTTGGAGGTCGCCTTCAACATCCGCGCCAGGCGGCCGTCAATGCCGTCGAGGAAGGCTGCAAGCAGCACCATCACCACCGCCGGCTCGAAGCGGCCTTCGAAGCCGAAGCGGATGCCCGACAGGCCGGCGCAAATGGCGAGCACGGTGACCAGATTGGGCAGCACCATGCGCATCGGGATTTCGCGGATGCGCGGACCGCCGCTGGCATGGGCCTCGAACTTTTTGTATTGCGTGCCCACCGGTCAGGAAACCCGAACAAGAGGCGTGCCGGCAACACCGCCGAATTCAGCCAGCACGGTTTCGCCGCCGACCGCCGTCTGGCCGACGGCAACGCGCGGCGTGGCGGTCAGGGGCAGGAACACATCGACGCGTGAGCCGAAACGGATCAGGCCAAAACGCTCGCCAGTGCCGATCGAGCCGCCGGCCTCGGCCCAGCAGACGATGCGGCGCGCCACCAGGCCGGCGATCTGGACGGCCACGACCGTGCCATTGGGGCTCTCGAT
>NZ_RZQL01000372.1 GCF_003997935.1 Mesorhizobium sp. M7A.F.Ca.US.006.01.1.1 | reverse complement strand
GAAATCCTGGTGGTCAAAAGTGAAACGCCCGGCTTGGTCAGCCTTGCCTATGAACTCAATCCCGGAACCGATGTGACGGTCTTCGCCGGCGACCTGCGGACCGCCGGCTTCAACCCCAAACTCAAATCATCGCCATACCCCGGTATCGCGCGCCTGCTGGCTATCGAGACGCCCTGCGGCCACCGCTTGGAGTTCCTCGAAACAGAGGAAGGGCTGGCGGCCGCGTTCAGTGGTGCCGGACGCAGGGAGGCTGGCGTCGCGCCGATACGGCTCGGCCACGCCGCCATCACGTCATCGAAGGCCGCCGAACTGATCGCGTTCCACCGCGACGTGTTGGGTTTCTGGGAAACCGACTGGATCGGCGACGTCGCGACTTTTCTGACCTGCAATTGCGACCATCACGTCATCAATATCGTCAATACGCCCGCGCATGGTGCGCATCACATCGCCTTTCAACTGCGCGATGCCGGCCACCATGCACAGGCCGGCGACCGCCTGCGCGCTGCCGGCATCCGCACCGAATGGGGACCGACGCGTCATACGGCCGGGCACAACATCGCAGCCTATCATTTCGACCCCGACCGGACCATGATCGAGCTCTATGCGGAGATGGACGTGTTCATCCCCGAGGCAGGCGCGTGCCAACCCCGCCCCTGGCACGAACATGTCCCAATGAAGCCGAAGCGATGGGGCCTCGATGAACTGAGCGCCTGGGGCGTCGACTTCAGGTTCGACCTCGCGAAGGGAGAGCAGCCTCCTAGAGCCACGCGCTTTTAGTGGGAAGCAGATGCCGCCGCCTCATCCCCAAACCCGCGGACCAAATGCCGCGTCAGCGGCTTCGTTCAAGCCATCGATTCCAATTTCAGGATCGACGCTTTAGCGCGGCACATCACGTACCGGCGCCGGCCGCGCGCCGCTTTTTCGGCCGGGCCGGCTCACGGGCTGCTGTCGCGCCCCGCGCAGTCGCGAAGTTATCGACCAGCGCATCGAGCCCTAGTGTGAAGGCCTCGTCGGTCTGAATCGTGGCAAACTCCTCGAGCGCATGGGCGAGGCCCGGATAGCGGTCTCCACGATATTGCTGAACCTTGGCACGGAGGAACGTCTCATGCGCCACGGGGCCTAGCCCCGCGGCATCGCTGTTGGAACTGACCAGGCAATGCAGCGCGATCGCATGATAGAACAGCGCCGTCTGGCGCGACGAGAAGCCGGCGCGGCGGAACATGTCGAAAGCGAAATCGAGATAGATCACGCCATAGTCGATCTCGTCGGGCGCCACCTTCTGGAAGATCCGGTAACGGGCGTGCGCCATCACATGCTGCGCGATGCCGACATGCCGGCGCTGGAAATTCATCAAAGTCCTGGCCAGATGCCCGATGTTCTCGCGCCAGCTTCCGTTCGGCGTGCTGACGGTGAGCTCGACATAAAGGTTCTTGTAGAACCGGTTGAGAATCGCCGAGGTCAGGTCATCCTTCGTGCCCACGTGATAATGCAGCGAGCCGGCCACCACCCCCAGCCGCCGCGCCACCTGCACGATCGACAATTCGTCCAGAGACACGGTCTTGGTGAACTCGTAGGCCGTGTCAATGATGAGGTCGCGCGTCACGACATCGGCGACCGCGGGACGGCCGCGCCCGCGCTTCTTCGTCGTCTCGCTAGGCGCCGCCATCGTCATGCGTGCAATCAATTATCCGCTTTTCCGGGCCTTCGCAACACGGGCCCGCCCAAGAATGTATCGCACGCTAAAGGCGCGCGCGAAACCACGCATGCCGGGTTCGTGACAGTAAGCGCCAGAACAGAACGGGCTCAAGCCCGCACAATCGATCAGCTGAGCGGCCCGATTTTTATTGACATACCGTCAATAAAGTAATGTTATGTTACGACTTGCTGCGGGTAGATGCGGCCCCCCTTTCCCGTACTCCTCCAAGAAGGTTGACATGGATGTTCCCCGCCCACCGGTTGCCGCCGACGCTTTGCAACTGGCCGATCATCTGCATATCCGCGCCGTCATCGACAACTGGGCGATTTGGCGGGATTCGGCGCAGTGGGACAGGCTGCTGGGCACATGGCATGAAGGCGGTCGTATCGTGACGACGTGGTTCCAGGGTTCGGCCGAGCAGTTTGTCGCGCTATGCCGGGCCTCCTGGGAAGCCGGAGTTGTGGGTCATCATGTCCAGGGTAGCGCGTCGGTCGATGTCAGCTGCGATCGAGCCGTAGCGCAGACACGGCTGCTGTTGTGCGTGCGCGGAGTCGTCCATGGTATCGAATGCGACAGCACCTGCACTGCACGCTTCTATGACTTCTTCGAGAACCGGGCTGGACGGTGGGGGCTCGTGATGCGGCAGCCGATCTACGAGAAAGATCGCATGGACCCCGTCAGCCCCTCGGACCGCCTGGTGCTCGATGCTGCGCTTCTTGCCCGTTACCCGGTTGGCTACAGGCATCTCGCCTACATGCAGGCGACGTCGGGACTGACAGTCATGGAGGGACTGCCCGGCCTTCGCGGCCCGGCAACGGACAGCGTCTACGCGGCAGGAGCAACATGGCTTGGCGGCGGCGCGTTGACCATCGGTCAATGATTGGCCCAGACACCGGCCGCAACGGCATGTCGGCCCGCCAGCCGCCGCCAAACCTAAGATTCCGTTTGGGGAATGGTTCAATGGCTGATTCTGCGCATCTAAAGACTGCCCACGGCGACTTGGATCATGGCTTCGCAGACATCGATGCGTCGTTCGTAGTCGCGTACGAGGCGGTGCCAGCCTGTAAGCTAGCCGAAGGTTCGCTCGACGAGCCAACGGCTGGGCAACACTATGCCGAGCTCGGCATCGATGCGAGGCACCACTTCAATGACGAAGTCGAGGAAAGCGCCCTTGTCCAGCACTTGCCGGCGATCGTAGGCGCCGTTGGCAAAAAGACGCTTGATCCATGGACAGCGCTTGCCGATGGCCTTGAGGACCATCTGCGCGCCGGCGCTGCGGGAGATGTCGGCCGGCGTGAGATTGACCATCAGCAGCCGCCCATCAGTGTCGACCGCGATGTGGCGATTGCGCTCGACCTTCTTCTTGGCCGCATCATAGCCTCGCTCAACGCCCGGCGCAGGTGCCTTGACGGTGTGGCTGTTGATAAGGCCGGCGCTCAGGCTGGCTTAGCGCCCGGCCCGCTCGCGATCGAGCATCAGCGCGATGTGGTGGATCGTGCGAAACAACCTCAGCCTTACAAAGTGCCGGACCCACCAGTAGAACGTCTGCCAGGGCGGAAAGTCCTTCGGAAGCTTCCGCCAGCCACCGCTCGTGCGCGTCATATCGCGGATCGCGTTGAGAACCTCGCGCAGGTCAATGCTCGGCCTACAGCCCCGCCTGGCCGGCTTCGGCAGCAGCGGTGCAATCCGCTCCCATTCCTTATCTGTGAGACCGGTCCGATAACGCTTCGTCTTCCGCTCAATCGGGCCAGCCGTCTTTTGTGTCCACTCACATAGCCCACGATCGCAATTCTATCGCGTAGGGAATCAAGCGAATCTCTTACGCGGCAAGGGGGGAGCCACACATGACTAAATCTCTTAGTTTTGGAAATGAATCTCGCCAGGACGAACTCTCAAGCTTGGTTGCAAAAGAAATCCAGCGCGTTCTGGCGCAATACGATGAGGTTAAGGAACGCAATTCAATCTCATCGAGCATGGGGAAGGGCAAGGTCGCTGCTGCCGATTTGCTTTCTGCAATATGCCAACAGGCAATTCATGACGATTTGAGCGCCTTGGCCTCCGAATTTGTTCACAGGCTCGCAGCCGAAGCAGCGCGACGTTTCGATGCCAGCGCCCCTAAGGCGACTCCCCCCACGGCGCGTACCGAGGGCGGGCCTAGCTGCGCTGTTCCAAAAGCGCGAGATCAGCAACGCGATTGCATACGCATTGAAGACTGGGCTGGTCAGGTTGCGGGGCCAACATATCTGGAAGAACACTTCGGCATACCACGATCGACACTGCACTGGTGGCAGCGGCACAACGACGTAGTGGCATTGCGGAAAGGTGCGCGCAAGCATGTGTTCCCCTTGGCTCAGTTCATCGATGGCAGGCCTGCGCCGGGGATACGACAAGTGCTGTCCTTGATCGCCAATCCCAGACCGGCCTGGCTTTGGCTGATCCGCCCTTCACCTCTTCTCGATGGTCGCGTTCCAATAGAGATGCTCAGACAAGATTTGGCCGAAGAAGTGGTTTTGGCCGCACGAGATTTTTCCTCGAGATAAAGCGGACCTGCCGAAAACAACTGGAAACCAGTGCACCGGCAATCGGTGGCAGCGGCGCCAGGCCGGGCAGACTCGCGCGCACCACTCCGTGTTGAGTGGTGTATCTCGCGGCTTACATCCAATTGTACAAATTGTTCTATTTGTATAACTCGTGCCATTAGTCCAATATATACTTGTGAATAAGTGACATAACTGCAACTGGTACTGTTGATAACGCGACATCATGCGATGGATGTATTGAATAATTCAACGCGACCGGTAGCGTCAAACTGCGAGGGAGCAGCGCGACGCGCATGGTTCTCGATCGTGGGGAATGGGGAGGGGATGCTGTCTTTCAGCAAAGATGCCCTAGCCCTTAATCTTTTGAGTGGAGATCAAAATGAACATCAAGAGCCTTCTTCTCGGCTCCGCTGCGGCTTTGGCCGCGGTCACCGGCGCGCGCGCCGCAGACGCGGTCGTCGTCGCCGAGCCCGAACCGGCCGAATACGTCAAGATCTGCGACG
>NZ_RZQL01000371.1 GCF_003997935.1 Mesorhizobium sp. M7A.F.Ca.US.006.01.1.1 | reverse complement strand
GGACTATCCTGATGATCTGCGCTCAGAAGCGCTCGCGCTTTGGGCATTCCGGCGCAAGGAGAGCGCCGCAGAGGCAAATATCCAGGTTCACCGGTTGGCGACGGGCCAGGCATCCGCCTCCTACTTGTCGAACTTCCGGATTGCCTCCGCCGTCACCGGCGTGAAGAAATTCACCAGATTGCCGTCGGGGTCGCGGAACAGCAGCGAGCGGTTGCCCCAGGGCATGGTGGTCGGTTTCTGCACTGTCACGGCCCTGATCGTGTCCGACAGCCTGGCGAACTCGGCATCGACATCGCCGACGCGGAATTCGAGGATGGCGGTGTGGTTGTCGGCGGGTCGGGCGATGTCGCCGCCGAACAGCATCAAGGTGCGCGTGCTGCCGATCGCCAGCGTGCAGGAAGGTGTCGCGAGTTCCGCGAAGTCCTCCGTGTAGACAGTCACCGGCATGCCGGTGATCTCGCCGTAGAAGCGCACTAGGCGCTGAACATCCGAGGTGATGATGCGGACAGAGACGAAATTCATCGCAGGACTCCTTGATCGCTGAAGCCGCGACCGGCTCCCGATCGATCTTTAGGCCAGGCCTCCTGACAGCCTTATGTTAGGAGAGGGAGCGCGACGGCTACGCTTTCGGTTCGGACCAACTCTCGTGCACCATTGGCGGCAGGCCGAAGGCGGCGAACAGCTCTGCCGCGAGCGGGCCGACATAGACCGTGAGCGAGGCGATGCCGCCAGCGGCCGGCTCGATGACATGCAGCGACTGGGCGCGCCATTCGGACTCCTTATGGCACCGCGCGTAGATCGCGACGGCGGGCTGGCCGTTGGCCCATGTCGCCTGGAACCGGAACTCAGCCTCAGCGATCGTGAAGTCGATCTCCTGGAGGACGGCTTTGACCTCGCTATACGCAACGGTTCGCCGGGCAATGCTGCGGGCACACGCATCCGTCGGGTCGGCCATGAGGAGACAATGCTCTATGGCGCGCCGACCTGACCTTGAAGGGCAAGGTGTTCATCGCACAGCCTGACAGCGTCGCAGCGACATAGACCTGGGAGGAGAGCGACAATTAATCCTTCGACGTACTAGCCAAGCTGTCGTCACTATCCGCCCAGATACGCGGCTCGCACAGCTGGGTCAGCAAGAAGTTCGCGGCCAGTACCCTCGCGCTTCAGTTCGCCGGCTTCGAGAAGGTAAGCTCGATCGCACATTTCGAGCGCGGCAAACGCATTCTGCTCGACCAGCAGGACGGTAATGCCCTGGGTCCTAATTCCAGATATCAGGTCGAAGACGGAATCGATGATAGTTGGCGCGAGCCCGAGTGAAGGTTCATCGAACAATACGATCTTGGGGCGTGACATGAGTGCCCGGGCGATAGCCAGCATCTGCTGTTCGCCGCCGGACAGCGTACCCGCCGCCTGCCCGCGCCGCTCGCCTAGGACGGGGAAGCGCTTATACATGTCTCCAACATCGGAGCTGATGCCTGCGCGGTCGCGTCTGAGAAAGGCGCCGAGTTCGAGATTCTCTTTCACGGTTAGGTCCGAGAAGACCCTCCGTCCTTCGGGGCAGTGGGCCAGACCTCTCATCAGGATTGCCTTCGGCGTTGACTGCGCGATATCGACGCCGTCGAGCAGGATCCGACCGGTAGATATAGGTGCAACCCCGGAGATCGCCCTCAAGGTCGAGGTTTTGCCGGCACCGTTGGCGCCGATGAGGGACACGAGTTCGCCCCGCCTGACCTGGAGCGATACGCCCTTGACTGCCGCCACGTTTCCATAGCGGCAGGATATGTTCTCAATTTCCAGCATGGTACTTCCCATGGCCTAGATAGGCACTGATCACTTCGGGATTTTGCCGGATTTCTGCCGGAACGCCATTTGCGATAATATGGCCTTGATAGAGCACGAGCACACGATCGGAGACTTCCATCACCATACGCATATCGTGCTCTACCAGCAGAATGGTGACTCCCCGCTTGCGGATGGTTTCCAGCATGGCCATGAAGCGGGAGGTTTCGGTGGCGTTCATGCCGGAAACCGGCTCGTCCAGCAGTAGCATCTTCGGATCGGCGGCCATGGCCATCGCGAGTCCGAGCAGGCGCTGTTCGCCGTAGGACAGTGATCCGGCATGCCGCTCCCTGCCGTCCAGAAGTCCGACGAATTGAAGCAGCTTCTCGGCCTCTGTGCGCAGCATGAGCTCCTCGGCAGCGACGCTCGGCAATCCCAGTAGAACCGACCACGCGTTGGCGGAGCCCTTCCGGTGCAGCGCCCGCAGAACGCTTTCAAAGACGGTCGCGCCGTTGAAAAGGCTCGTTCGTTGAAAGGTGCGGACCAAGCCCAGGTTCGCGATCTGGTGGGGTTTTAGGCCAGTCAGCGGCTCTCCGGCAAATCTGACGGTTCCTTCAGCAGGTGCGAGGAAACCGGAGACTACATTGAACGCGGTCGTTTTGCCGGCCCCATTCGGTCCGATCAGGCTGACGACTTCCCCCTCGTGGACATGAAAGCTCAGATCGTCAATCGCCGTCAAGCCGCCGAAACGGACAGCGACTTTCTCAGCCGAGAGCAAGGTGCGTTTGCGCGTCATGACGATCCTTCCGATCGCGCAGAAGTACGCCTTAACCAGGATCGGCCATGCCAGGGGACACGCACCCGTGACAAGGCGGGAACGACGCCCTGAGGGAGGAACATCACAATGACGATCATCAGGATCCCGTAGAAGATCCATTGAAGTTCCGGGCCGGCCACCTCGCGCAGCAAGGGCGGGATGACCCCGAACAGGATCCCGCCCACGACGGGTCCGAGTAACGTTCCTTTGCCGCCGGTGACGATCATTATGAGTAGGGTGACGGTGTAGACGAACAAGAACACGTCGGGATCAATGATCCGCATGTAGTGGGCATAAAGGCTCCCCGCTGCGCCGGCCATCGCGGCCGAGAGACATGCGCCGAGCACAAGATAGCGTGTGACGTCGACGCCGACGGAGAGCGCGAGCGTTTCGTTGTCGCGCAGTGACATCATCGCCCTGCCGATCCTGGACTGCACCAACCGCCGGATCAGCACGTAGGTGACCACTCCCACGAAAAGGACCAGATAGTAGTTCGACGCTTTGCTGTAGAACGTGTACTCCCAACCGAACGCGCCGATGCTCAAAGGCGGAATGTTGGTGAGAGCCATGGGCCCTTGGGTCAGGGAAATCCAGTTTAGCGCGACGATGCGTGCAACCTCTGCGAACGAGATTGTCACGATCACGAAATAGGCGCCACGGACGCGGAAGGAGAGCTTTCCGATGCACCATCCAAGGAAGGCCGTGATCAGCACGGCAAACAGGAAGGAAAGCAACACCGGCTTTGGATCCACGGCAAGCACAAAACTGCTGCTGAAGCGGATTTCAAATCCGAGCGAGCAGAGCGCGCTTACATAGGCGCCTACTCCGAAAAACCCGATATGTCCGAGACTGGCTTGACCCAAATAGCCGAGCACGAGATTGAGACTCATGGCGACGACCGTGAAGATACCCGCCATCACCATGATGTGAAGGACATAGGCGTCACCTATAAGCAAGGGAAGGACGCAGAACAGCGCCACCGCAACTATCCGGGCGAGCATCGTCAACTGACCCTCTCTGCTTTGGCGAACAGGCCCTTGGGCCGGAAGGTGAGCACGAGGATGATGACCAGAAAGGCCATGGCGTCGCGATATGAGGACGAGATGTACCCGGCGCCGAACTCCTCCACAAAGGCGAGCAGGAATCCACCGATCGCGGCACCCTTGAAGTTGCCGAGACCGCCCAGGATGATGATCGCGAATGCCTTGAGCGTCACCACGTTGCCCATGGTCGGGGTAACCACGAAAATCGGGCCCAGAAGCGCTCCCGCAACGGCGGCGAGTGCTGAGCCAAACGCGAACGAGAGCGTATAAATCGAGTTTATGTTAATCCCCATCAGCGCCGCCGCGTCCCGGTCGGCAAAGGTGGCGCGCATCGCTTTGCCGAGCCGAGTGTAATTGATGCTGGCGTGGGCGACGACTATCAGACAGATCGCCATCGCGAACACGAAGGCACGCAGCGGATCGACGGAAACGGGGCCGAGCACTAATGGCTCGATCGAGAAGGGACTGGGGATGGATTGCGGACGCCCGCCCCAGATCCAGTTTTCTCCGTTTTGCAAGATGATCCACGCGCCGATCAGCACCAGCATCGTGGAATCCATATCCGCGTTGCGCATGGGCCGTATTAAGATGAGTTCGATGAGCGCCCCCGCGGTCGCGCCGACGACCACGGCAAGAGCGAGTGCAACGAAATAATTGCCTCCTACCAACGCTACAAACACGAACGCCGTATAAGCACCGATCGTGTAGAGCTCCCCGTGGGTAAAGTTAATGATCTTCATGATGCCGACGATGATGGTCAGACCTATTCCTAGAAGGGCATAGATTGCACCAAGTATCAGCGCGTCCAACGCATGTTGAAGGAGATATTCCACAATTTACGTCCTTGATTGATCGCTCGCGCGATACCTATTGGGGCGTGATCACCTTTCCGCCTTCTATCTTAACGAGATAGACGCGCGGATGGCTCTGGCCGCTCTCCTTGCCCGCGGGACCTTCTTTTTCGAAGGCGATGTCGCTTCCGGCGCCCTTCACCTTCACGTCCCAGAGCGCTTGGCGGATGGCGTCGGGTTCGGCCTTGCCGGCCCTTTCTATGGCCGCGGCGATGGTCTTGATACCGTCGTAGCCGCGGAAGCCTCCGCCG
>NZ_RZQL01000036.1 GCF_003997935.1 Mesorhizobium sp. M7A.F.Ca.US.006.01.1.1 | reverse complement strand
GGATATAGGGAAACGACTTGTCGTCGCGCATCAGGACGTTGAATCGGGGCCGCAAGCGCTTGATAAGATTGGCTTCGAGCAGCAGCGCTTCGATCTCGGTGCGGGTGACGACGAACTCCATCGTCGACGTTTCGCGCACCATGCGGCCAATGCGGGTGGTGTGGAAGCGGCCTTGCGCGTAGTTGGTGACGCGTTTCTTCAGGCTGCGCGCCTTGCCGACATAGAGCACATCGCCGGCAGCGTTCATCATGCGGTAGACGCCGGGCGCGTTGGGCAACCGCTTGACCAGCGTCTGGATCACCTCGGCGCCGACCATGCCTTCCGCATCGCCGGCATGCGGCGTCCAGTCGATGGCGGTGAAGGCGACATCGGGACCGACGGTTTCAACGATCTCCTCGACCGCCTCGTCCTCGAGGCCGATATCGGGGGGCAGATCGTCGGCGCCGCCGCGCGGCTTGCTTTTGTGGTCTACGGGACTCATTCCGTCATGCCTGTCACATCGGGCGTCTGCCACGCAAGATGCTGGCCGCCATCAAGCACGATCATCTGGCCGGTGACCGAGCGCGCTTCCCAGAGATAGCGGATCGTGGCGCCGAATTCCGGCAATTCCGGGCCGCGCTTGAGGATCAAGCCATCGACCTGTGCGGCAAAATCGCTGTCGTCCTGACGCGTGTTCTTCAAGGTCGGCCCCGGACCGATGGCGTTGACGCGGATGCGGGGACCGAGCGCTTGCGCCATCATCTGGGTGGCCGTCCACAGCGTCGATTTGGACAGTGCATAGGAGAAGTAGCGCGGCGTCGGCCGCCAGACGCGCTGATCGATCATGTTGACGATCAGGCCCTCCTGCCCTGCCGGCAACGCCCGGGCGAAATTCTGCGCCAGGAGCGCGGGCGCTTTCACATGGACGGCAAAGTGCCGGTCCCAGGCCCGCCAGTCGAAATTCAGAACCGAATCGTCCTCGAACAGCGACGCATTGTTGACCAGCAGGGGAATCGGTCCGAGCGCTGCTTGCGCCTGGCCGACGAGATCACCAACGGCGTCCATATCGGTCAGGTCGGCGACGACCACGGCGGCGCGGCCACCACCGGCGATGATTTCGGCAGCCAACGCATCGGCCTCGGTGCGCGAGCGGTTGCAATGGATGGCGACGGCAAAACCGTGCGCGGCGAGATCCTCGACGATCGCCCTGCCGATCCGCCTGGCCCCGCCCGTCACCAGCGCCGTGACAGTGGCTTTGCTCATATGGTGTCAATCCTCAATTTCGGCCCGAAAAAGCAGTGCCGGCGAAATATGGCCCGGCATGCGTTAAATGGTGTTCGCACCTTGGGCAGCATTGTGGCGAAACGGCCGTTTGGGCATCCCGGCCCGCCCGGACTCAGGCGCGCCCGACCGCAATATAGGGTGCTGGAGTCCTTGCACCAAGCGGTGTGCAGCGCAGCACAGGATGGTTCCTGCCATTTCGCTGTTGCGAAGATGCAACGTCAAGGTTCTGCCTCATTTGCGCCGGGGAATGACCCAAGTTCAGGTTCGCTTCAGCCGCATTTTGACACGACATTTGGAACCGACGAACGCCAGATCCGTTTCACCCCCCGGACGGGTCGATGGCGATCGTGAGAAACAAGCCTGTGTCCTGTGGCTTAAGGAGTAAAGAACAATGCAAGCCAATCTCAAATTCGCACGGCCGCTGGCCGTTGCGCTCGGCCTCTTCGCCCTCAGCGGAACTGCCTATGCTGCTGACGTGGTTTCGGAAGAGCCGCCGGCACCTGCGCCGATCGCTGAGCTTCCGGTCGCTTCGTGGGCCGGCCCCTATGCCGGTCTCAACGTCGGCTATGGCTTCAGCGGCCATACCAAGGAAAAGGATCTGGGTGTTGACAATGTTGACGTCGGCACCAAGGGTTTCGTCGGCAGCGTCTTCGGCGGCTATCAGTGGCAGCAGGAGAACTTCGTCTACGGCGCTGAAGCCGAACTCGGCTACAACGGCGTCAAGGGCGACGAGGATGGCGTCAATTCCAAGGCCGGCTTCGAGGGTTCGTTGCGAGCCCGTCTCGGCTATGCCGTGACCCCGGAAATCCTGCTCTATGGCACCGGCGGTCTCGCCGGAAGAAGCCTGAAGGTCGAAGACGACGTATACGGTTCGGACCGCGCCACGTTGCTCGGCTGGACCGCCGGTCTCGGCACCGATATCAAGCTGACCGACAATGTCTTCGGCCGCGTCGAGTATCGCTACACCGACTTCGGCAGCAAGAGCTTCGACGGCATCGGCAAGGTCAAGGCCACCGACAACCGCGTCACCTTCGGCGTCGGTATGAAGTTCTAAGTCGTTCAAGCCACGACACGAAAAAGCCGGGCCTCGCGCCCGGCTTTTTTTATGCCCGCGTGATTTCCCGGGTAAATCTATTCGGGTAATGGACGATCAACCCGGAATGCAGGACTTCAGTTCTGGAAACTTCTCGTCGAAGCGTGCCGCCCACCGCGTCAGCCGGGCGCGACCCTTTTCCCATTTTCCGGCAAAGCGCAGCGAGAGATAGCCAAGGCAGGCGCGCAGCGCCATCTGGCCGGCGGTGATCTTTTTCGGCAGCTTCGGCGGGCTGGCGTTGAGCAGGTCGAGTGCCGCCGTGATCTTCGCCCACTGGCGATCGAGCCAGGACTGATAGACCATCTCCTCAGGCCGCGTGCGCCGTTCATAGACCATCGACAGCGCGCAGTCGCAAATGCCGTCGGCCAATGCTTCCAGCACTTCCGCCTCGAGCCGCTTGTCGGGATTGCGTGGAAAAAGCGCGCTCTTCGACAAACGGTTGAGATGCTGGGTGATGGCGCGACTGTCATGGATGGAGCGACCGTCGTCGAGCACCAGAACCGGAATCTTGCCGAGCGGGTTGGCGATCATCAAGTCGGCCGGCTTCTCCTCGGTCTTGATCGGCACCAGATCGACAGCGATGCCGGCATAGGCTGCCGCCATTCGTACCTTGGAACTGTAGGGAGAAGACGACGCATAGAGCAGTCTGGGCATGATCCGTTTCCTGTTTTGCAGGCCGGCAGTGTTGACCGATCGGGCGCGATCGGGCAATGGCCAGAAGCGGAAAAGCCAGCCGCCAGCGAGCGACGCATCGGCCAGGGCCGTTTAGCGAGCGCTCGATGAAGACGGTGCTTCATCACCATGGTCGCCGAGTCGCCAAGATTGCGCGAATCAGCCAGCCGACAGGCAAGATCGAAGAGCCTCGCGCCGATATTTCATCACGCGCATGAACGACACAAAAAAGGCCCCACCGGACTCCGCCCTATGGCGAAGTCCTGGGAGCTGCGAAAAGATATCCTCCGTCCGCCTCTGTTCTCGCCTTCCGACTGCCTAAACAACGAGCGGGGCGCCCTGTCAGGCACCCGCCCTTGACTGTTTCGGCACCGCCCCCGGCGAGGGAAGACGCGACTACTTCTTGCCGGCTTTCGCGGGCGCTGCCTTCGGCTTGGCCGCTGGTGCCGCCTTCTTCACCGGTGCTGAAGATTTCGCTGCCGCAGCCTTCTTTGCCGGAGCAGCCTTCGCAGCCGGCTTCTTGGCAGGAGCAGCCTTGGCAGCCGGTTTCTTGGCAGGCGCTGCCTTCTTCGCTGCGGGTTTCGCCGCGGCTTTCGCTGCAGGCTTCTTGGCCGGTGCCGCCTTCGCAGCCGGCTTTGCAGCTGCCTTGGCGGGTGCCGCCTTCTTCACTGCCGGTTTCGCCGCAGCTTTCGCTGCCGGCTTCTTGGCCGGTGCTGCTTTTGCCTTGGCCGCCGCGGCCTTCGGCTTGGCAGCGGGTGCTGCTTTCTTCACTGCAGCCGCGACCTTTGCCGTCGCTGCTTTTGCGGGTGCTTTCTTTGCCGGTGCCTTGGACGCCGGCGCTTTGGATGACTGCTTAGCCATGCGATGCCCCTTCCTTTGTGCCGACGGCCGTAATGACCCGGCGCGCTCATGCATATCTGACTCGCGGCTTGCTAGCCAGCGAAGCAATAGACTGATTTTCGCAGCTTAAATTTCGGTTACGATCGGCACATGATCGTGCTGATCGTCGCAGAAATTCACTTCTGATCTTCGACCATTGGCTAGAATGTGTCGCCGACATTCTCCACATTCCGCGGGACCGCTCCTCTCGTGAAGCTCCGAAGATCAGTGAACAGCTTTGCGTGTCGATCGTCGGCCACCGATATCATGACCGCCGCCTCATCGGTGCGATCATCTCGTGCATGCGGACGATCTATACTGCAATGCGACAGCCGGTCGATGCATCGTCTTGTCAAGCACGATCGCAGACCGGCTTCCTCGTGAATTGACAGACAACTCTACATGACAGAGTATTCTGTACAGCATGCGGGAGCACTTCAATGTCGATCGCACAGGAGCAAGCGGCGCTGCCGCCGTTCCAGATCACCAAGACGGTCCGCCACGGCGGCGGCATGGTTGTCCGCGGCCTCCGGCTTGGCTGCGCCGGAGCCAATCGATGAGTGCCGACGAAATCATCCACCAGAGCACTCGGCTCAGGATCATGGCCGCGCTGAGCATGCTGGAAAGGCGTCAAACGCTGGATTTCACCGGGCTGAAGGCAATCGTGGACGTCACCGACGGCAATCTCGGTGCGCATCTGGATACGCTGGCCAGGGCCGGTTATGTCGACATCGAAAAGCTGTTCGTCGGCCGCCGGCCGCAGACGCGCGTCAAGGCGACGACGAGCGGACGGCGCGCGTTCCGCGGCCACGCCGCATTCCTGCGCAAGATCCTTGATCAGGCCGAGGCGGCGCACAGGAAATAGCGTGGTGACTGGGCAATCCGCTCAGCGCGCGGCAACAACGGCAACGCCGGCGCCGATCATCACACCGCATGCCGCGCGGTTCACCCGGCGTACGATCCTTGGCGTGCGCAACAGGCTGCGGGCACGACCGGCGAGGACGACATGACCGCCGATCACCACCACTTCAACGGCCACGCTCACCATCATCAGCACACCGAGATGACCGGCGTCGAGCGATGCGCCGACGACGTTAGGCAACAGCGCAACGTAGAACAACGGCATTTTCGGATTGCCAAGATTGAGCGATGCCGGTGGCAAAAATCGTCAACAGCCCTCGCCGCCCTGAGACGGGTGGCAGTTCGGGCACGACGGGCGTGATATCGCTCTCGGGAGTCCAGCCTAGCCGGTTTGCCTGTCGGCGCCATCAGGAAAATCCAGAACCTGCGCGATGCGCATTTCCGTCACGGCTGATAGCCGAGGCATATGGCGCCGAGCGCGACGATGGCGCAGGCGCCGACCCGCCGCGGCGTCAGAATCTCGCCGAGGAACAGGCGTCCGATGAAGGCAGCGAAGACGACGCTTGTTTCGCGGATCGCGGTGATCGGACCTGCTGGTCCAAGGGCGAAGGCCGCGACCACGACACCGTAGGCCAGAAGCGCAAACAGGCCGCCGCCCAACGCCTTCCAGGTTTCCGGCGCATGCAGGTCGACTATGAGCCGGCCACGGCAGGCGACGAAGGCCGCCGGCAGCAACGCGCCGTAGATCAGCAGGACCCATGCGGTGTAAGCGCCAGCGTTTCCCGCCGCCCGAACGCCGAGCGCATCGACCGTCGCATAGGCGGCGATGATCGCTCCCGTTGCCAACGCATAGAATATCGATGTCGTGGCGGCCCTGCCCCGTCCGAGAGAAAGGCCCATGATGCCGCCAGCGACCAGCGCGACGCCGACGGTCTGCGGCAGCGTGAGCTGCTGGTTGGCCAGGAAGAACCCGCCCAGTGTGACAAGCAGCGGCACGCTGCCGCGAACGATCGGATAGACCTGCCCCAGTTCGCCATATCTGTAGGCGGCCACGAGAAACAAGCTGTAGCCAACCTGCAGACAGGCCGAGAGCACGATATAGGACCAGGCCGGCGCGGCCGGAAGGGCGTGGAAGAAGGCAAAGGGGATGGCGAGCGCCGTACTGGAAAAGCTCATGACGGTGACGGTCCACAACCTGTCGGCCCCCGTGCGCAGGAACGCGTTCCAGGTTGCGTGCAGGATCGCCGCAAACAATGCGAGCCCGATGACCAGCGGGCTCATTGCGGCCTGCGCGAAACAGCGACGATGCGCATGGCCGCCTTGCGGGCGTCGCGAATGGCGGCGTCGGCCTGCCCCATCTGCGCCAGCAAGGTCGCCCCTTCGATCAGCATAAGCAGTGTCGCCGCCACGCTCTCGGCGCGGCCGCGCGGCATCACCTCTTCGAGGATAGATCGCATGCGCCGCTTGAGGCCGTTCTTCTGCCTGACAACGGCCTTGAAAACCGGATGCCCGGGGTCGCCGAACTCGGCCAGCGCATGTGCGAACAGACAGCCATGGAAATCCGGGCTGCGGAACCAGCGTGCATGCCAGTCGAAGATTCTTCCGATTTTCTGTTCCGGCGGAATGCCCTCTTGAGCGAGCCGGTCGAGCTGGCGGTCGAAACGCATAGCGCGATAGTCAAGCACCTCGACGATCAGTTCGTCCTTGCTGGGGAAGTGACGATACATCGTCATCTTGGCCACATCGGCTTCGGCGATGATCCGGTCGATACCGGTGGCATGGAATCCGGCGCGCTTGAACAGCACGTAGGCCGTTTCAACGACGTGCTGGCGCTTATCGGAAACGGGCGATGACGTCATGGCGCATACCGAGTGGTGAGACAGGTCTGTCTCATATCTATGCGACGGATCGCGCCTGCTGTCAACGCGACACGAAAAACGCCTGCAGCCGATCAAGCCACAGGCGCGAAAGAGATTGGAAGGGGAACCGCGTTTAGCGCAGAATGCGGCAGCGGCCGTTGTAGACCATCCAGCGGTCGAAGCCCGAGACGCAGAATTCGACATTGTCGCCGATCGAGGCAAAGCCCTGACCTTCCTCGATCAGGTACCAGATGGTGCGATCGCGGCCGTCGGACAGGCTGACGGTGGCCCCGCAATAACGGCGACCGATCGGCCAGGTATCGTTGGCCGCCAGATAGCGATGCTGGTGAATGCGCCGGAAATCGGTGATCTGCACATCAGGCAGATGCGGCACGTGATGCACCTGATAGGAAAAGCGGCTGGTGATCTTGTTGAGTACCCATGGCTGACCGCAGACCCCGCTGTCATCATCGGAATAGACCGTAAGATCTGCGGCCTGCACGGTCTGGGTGACACCGAGAGGCGCGGCAAGCGGGGTGCAGAGCGAAATCAGGACGGCAAGGGCGGATTTGGCGAAGCGAGTCATGGCAGCCTCTCAAGGTCGATTGCACGCACTGTGCGGATTCGCTCGGCGGCGGTCAAGCGGTTGCGTTGACAATGGTTTCCCAGTTTGAAACTGCTTTTTGACCAAAGCCGAATTTGCACGGCGCCGGAATGGCTCAGGCACGTTCATGTCCGGACCAGAAGAGCGCGGTCCCGGGTCGTCGATGGGCCCGCCTCAAGCCTGCTCGCCGGCCAGCCATTCCAGCGACCAGTGCGCCGGCCGCCCCACCGCAAGCAGCCTGTGCAGGGCCGGCAGCAGCGTCCGCAGCTCGCCCTCCAGCGTGAACGGCGGGTTGACCACCAGCAGACCGCTGCCGTCGAGGCTGGGTTCCGAAGAGGCCGGCCTGATCTCGAATTCGATGTCGAGCAGCTTCGGGATGCCGGATTGCTTCAGCGCCCTGCGGAAAGCGATGATCGCCTTGCGGTCCTTGATTGGATACCAGAGCGCGTAGATGCCGCCGGGCCACCGCTTGTGCGCCCTTATGAGCCCGTCGACGAGGCGTTCGAACTCACCCGCTTCCTCGAATGGCGGATCGATGAGGACAAGGCCGCGCTTTTCCTTCGGTGGCAGATGGGCGCCGAGCGCCAGCCAGCCATCGAGTTCGATGATCCGGGCCTGGAAATCGCCGGCAAAGAACACCCTCAGCCTCGCGGCATCCTTGGGATGCAGCTCGATCGCCGTCAGCCTGTCCTGCTTGCGCATGAGATGGCGCGCGATCAACGGCGAGCCCGGGTATTTCTGGATGCCACCCTCGGGGTTGAGCGACCGTATTGTCTCCAGATAGGGCGCGAGCAGTGCTGCCACCGGCGCGCCAAACGGGGCATCGATCACCCTGCCGATGCCGCCTTGCCACTCACCCGTCTTCTGCGCTTCGAGCGACGACAGGTCGTAGCGGCCAATGCCGGCATGGGTGTCGACGACCCGAAACGCCTTGTCCTTCTGCTTCAGATACTCGAGCAAGCGCGTCAGCACGACATGCTTGACGACGTCGGCGAAATTCCCGGCATGATAGGCGTGGCGGTAATTCATGGTTTTGTGCCGTTATGCATGTCGTTGTCCCAAAACCGCTGCACACTTTGGGCGACATGCATCAGCCCCTGCCCCAGCGCGGCGGCGGTGGCTGCGAGTTCGGATTTTCCGGCCGGCCGCCTCGAGTGCGCAAGGTCAGCAAAAATCCGATCAGGCCGATCGCCATCAGCGCGAAGCCGGCCGGCCGCGCACGGCTGTCGATCTCGCCGACGCCGGAGCGCAAGATGAGATCGACCGACCGCATCGGTATGTCGTCGGCATCACCCGGCCCGACGGTGAAGATGTAGGGACCCGGGCTGACGGTCGCGATCACGCCGGCCTCGTCGCGAAAGATCTTGTCGGGCAGTTGCGGGCTGGCCTGGCGAGGATTGTCGGAATGGTTGAACTGCAGGGTCGAGGCGAGCACCGTGCGGCCATTGCTTGCAGCGGTCAGCGTCAGCACGGTGCGCTGCTGCGAAACGATGCGCTCTGCTCTTGCGGTCAGGTCGACCAGCACCCGCACCGGCGCATCGCGGCCGGAGAGCGGCACCGTCAGCGGCTTGAAGCGGCCTTGCTCATAAACCCGCCAGGTGCCGATCTCATGGCCGGAGAAATTGCTCATCGCCCAGGGATAGCCGACACCGATGCCGGCGCCGGCGAGCAGGATCAGGACAAACAGAAAGCGCATTCACATCACCACATTCCATCGTGACCTTGCCAATAGCGCCCCGACGATCAAAAGGCGATGGCCAGCCGAGTCGCCACCCCAGGTGATCGAGCTAGACGTGCGCAAGCAACAACCCGGTGGCGGCGTGGCCGCGCAACAATGCGGGGTTCTACCTATGCGCTTAAAATTCGTTGCCGAAATGACCGCTCCTATGAAATGAACACGCGCATGCGCTTTTCGGCGAAATGGGTCATCGGCGCGCCTTGCGAACCAAAGGCCTTGATGCGCAAAGACCATGAACAATGGTATCAAAAGAGGATGAAGTCAAAATTCGTCCTTGTGAATGGATTTGCCTACAAGTCTTTAGCCCTTGCCCTTCTTCCCACTATAGCCAGCTGCGGCGTGCCTACGATAGGTCAAGCCCTGTGGTATGAGTATTCGCACGCGGGAATTTACATTTGCACTCCGAGCGGTTTTGGGCAGCAATCTCATTGCTATCTGAAATTTTCGCCCTGAATTGCACAACCTCTCATTCATGGCGATCCTTGCTGCCAAACGCTGATTCGACATAACGAACAGCTTGTGGCGCCGACTGCCAGCGGCCCGACCCAATATCCTGATTTAAAATGAGGAACTGCCCTGGACATCTCCTGGTTCAGCTTCGAGGCTGATGCCGGCCCGTGATTAACCATTCGCAAATAGATATGATTAAGAAATTGCTAATTTAGTTGACTATGATTTCCACAGGTATATTTTCGATGCGTTGGGATGTGCAATTTGGGCGAGCAATCGACGATGGTGACACCGGGCGTGTGATCGCGATTTCGGGGCGCAGAGAATGCTGAGCGGCAGCACGGAAGTTGTGTAGTCGCACCAGCTTCGCGAAAGCCAAAGAACAATTGACGCACATCAGTGATGGCGGTTCCGCAGATGCGGAGGTTTGCCACGTTCGGAGGAACGTGGCCGGGCGATGCTTTGTCCCGGCCCGGCGGTAGCGTGTGCGTGTGAGGAAAGCATGAGTAAGCTTGTCAAGGTTCTGAAACTGGAATCCGGCAGCCAAAGGGGCGCCAACCAAAGCCGACGACGTGCCCTTGTCGCCGGAGGAGCGGGATTTTTAGGATCGCATCTGTGCGAACGTCTGTTGCGGGACGGATACGACGTTGTCGCGCTGGACAATTTCCACACCGGCAAAAGATACAATCTCAGTACCCTTCTGCGCAATCCGAGCTTCAGCTGCATCGAGCACGACATCGTCGATGCACTGCCTTCGGACCTTCAATGCGACGAGATCTACAATCTCGCCTGCCCCGCCTCTCCGCCGCACTATCAGGCAGATCCGATCCACACCTTCAAAACAAGCGTGCTTGGATCGCTGAACCTTCTGGAACTCGCGCGACAGAACAAGGCCAAGATATTCCAGGCCTCTACGTCCGAAGTCTATGGCGATCCCTTCGTGCATCCACAGCCCGAGAGCTACTTCGGCAACGTCAACACGCACGGACCGCGTTCCTGCTACGATGAAGGCAAGCGCTCGGCCGAAACCCTGTTCTTCGATTATTCGAGAACCTATGGCCTCGATATCCGTGTCGCCCGCATTTTCAACACCTACGGTCGCCGCATGCAGCCCGACGATGGGCGAGTGGTTTCGAACTTCATCGTCCAGGCGCTGCGCGGCGAGGACCTGACCGTCTATGGCAGCGGCCAGCAGACGCGTTCCTTCTGCTATGCCGACGACCTGATCGAGGGCTTTATCCGGCTGATGAACGCGCCGATTGCGCCCGCCCACCCGGTCAATCTCGGCAACCCTGCCGAATTCACCATCATGGAACTGGCGACGCTGGTCGTCGATTACACCAACGCCCGGTCGAAGATCGTGCATCGGCCGCTGCCCGTCGACGACCCCAGGCAGCGCAAGCCGGACATCTCCTTTGCCAAGGCCAATCTCGGCTGGGAGCCGAAAATCAGCTTGAACCAGGGGCTCGCGCGTACCGTCGAGTATTTTGATACCCTGCTTTACGGAAATCATATCGCCAGAGGAGCTGCCGCTTCATGAGCCGGCCGGCAGTCCTGGTGACGGGTGGAGCCGGTTTCATCGGCAGCCACACCTGCAAGCAGCTGGCCGCCGCCGGCTACATGCCGGTGGTTTTCGACAATCTGAGCCGCGGCAATGAGAGATCCGTCGGCTGGGGGCCGCTTGTCGTCGGCGATATCCGGGATCGGGATGCACTGCGGCGGGCGATGGAAACGCACCGGCCGACGGCCGTGATCCATTTTGCAGCGCTGGCCTATGTCGGGGAGTCCGTTCGCGAGCCGGCCGAATATTATTCGACCAATGTGACAGGCACCATCGCGGTGCTCGATGCCGCACGCGCGAGTTCGATCAAAAACATCATCTTCTCCAGCAGTTGTGCGACCTACGGCGTGCCGGAAGCGTTGCCGGTTCGCGAGACCTCCTCGCAAAATCCGATCAGCCCCTATGGGCGCTCCAAGCTGATGGGTGAACAGATCATCGGCGACTATGCATCCGCGTATGGAATGAAATTTGCGATCCTGCGCTATTTCAACGCTTGTGGCGCCGATCCCGACGGCGAGCTCGGTGAGTGGCATTCGCCGGAAACCCATCTGGTTCCCAGGGTGCTCATGGCCGCATCGGGCATCATCGACGCGATCGAGGTTTTCGGCACTGACTACGACACGTCGGACGGCACCTGCGTAAGGGATTATATCCACGTCACAGATCTGGCCCGTGCCCACCTGAAAGCGCTCATGCATCTCGAGGGTGGCGGGCGAAGCCTTGCGGTCAATCTCGGCACCGGGCGGGGCGTCTCCATCAAGGAGATTGTCAAGGCGGTCGGCCGAATGACGTCGAGGCCGGTTCCGGCAGTGTTCAGGAGCCGACGCCCCGGAGATCCGGCGGAGCTCTACGCCGACCCGGGAAGCGCACGCGAACATCTTGGCTTTGTGCCGGAGCTTTCAGACATCGACACGATTGTCAGGACGGCCGCTCCCTTTTTCGGACTGAAGACCAAGCCAATGAAACTGCCGCCAGCCAGGGCGGCAGCGTCGGTGGTCTCTCGACGGGTCAGAGATAGCGGGGGTGACAGCTCGCGCGCTGGCCAAATCCGCTAGGGCTGCAGATATAAGGCGAGCCGCCCGAGAACGTACTGCCATCGCCCGGATTGAACGAGATTTTCACCGGCGCCGGCGTGCTGGCCTTGATCCGTTGCGGCGGTGCAAAGGCGTAGCCACTTTCAGTCCCTATTGTGCTTGTCATCTGGATCGGAAGATCGGCCCGGAGTGAGCGAACGAGAAATCTGGCCTGCACGGGCTGGACCGCGGGCTGACTGCGGACCGGGTGGACCATGGGCCTGATAAGGACCGAACCGGTTTCAGTTGCGTCCATACCTTGACAACCTGCAACCATAGAGCTCAGCGCCACGGCCGCGGCAATAGATACGACATTTTTGCTTGAGCGAAATACGCTCGCGGAATTTCTCATCCTCTGTCCCCTGCTATCAAGTATAAGCCAAGGGCGCGTTGCGACATACTATACTTGGGCCGCTTTCACGCCGCATGAGTGACCACTCGCACATCATACGTTATATTAGATATCACTAATTATTAAATTTCATCAAAATCGTATGGCAGGCCATCGTCTTGTCGTCTGGCTGATGCAATTGAATGCGACTAGATGCTGAATGCGACCAGATGTGATCGGCGCGCCGACCGCGCCTGCCGAGCCGCTTAAGGCTTCACCATAAGCGATTCGCGGGTTCCGCGACAGGCGCACGGCAAGAACAGCCAGGCCACTATCTCAGCGCGGCTGGAAGCATGACCTACTTCTTGGCATCGACCAGCTTGCGGGTCTCTTCGAACTGCGCGCCCTTGGTGTCGCCTGCTTCGAATTTCTTGTATTCGTCGGAAGGATCCTCGGGAGATCGCTTGAAACCGTACCATTCCCCGTCCGGATCCTTGCGCTGCTCGATGTTCCGGCCCTGAATGCGATGGCTGTAGCAGGTGCGGTGCGGCTCGCCGGTGTAGCTCTTCGATCGCCAGGCGAGCTCCATGCACATCTTGCCGTCCTTGGTCACCAGCCATCTGCCCTCCGCGACGGTTGCCGTGTCCTGCCCGGACGTCCAGGCCCTGAGGTGTCGATCGTCCCGCGCGAAATAAGCTGCTCCGTCCTTCCATATCCATGTGCGGCCGGCATACAGAAGCTGTAGTTCGTAAGCAGTCGGAACAGCGGCGGTACCGGCTTCCGCGGTGTTTTTGTCTTTGGCGGCGGCCGCTTGCGCCGTTCCCGAAACAGCCACCTGGCCGCAGAGAGCCAGGAGCAGCACAAGTTGCTTGAAACTTGCACATGGACGAGGCCCCTTGCGATGCCGACGGCCGACATCAAGCGGCAGCGATCTGATCAAAGCTGTCGGCATAGTTGGCACTCGCATGTTTATTTAGTCCAAGGCGGCTGCGTCAGCACTTTGACGGCCACGCGAACCATTTAACAGTCGTGAGAACGGCGGTGTCAACCGCCGCAAAGCATGCGGGCAACAACTATTCGCGACAGCGCATTGTCCATCAAGACGGCAACACCGCGATTGCGCATCGGGCCTGTGGATCCGGACAGCCGGCCGACCTATAAATCAGCAGCCATCGATGAAACCGAGGCCGTTGTCGCGGGTTGGAAAGCAGGCCAAAGCCGGAGGTTCAGCGGCCGCCTGAAGTTGCACGGATGCGCGCTCGCATGCCAGCCAATGCGGTCGATCGGAAGGCTTGGGCCGCTACCAATGCCGTGGATTTTGAGATACAGCACGCCGCGGCCGACGGAATCCGATAGCGCAAGCCTGCGCAGGAATTGTTGAATTGTTGAAACGCGCTGCCTCAATAATCGTGAGCCTGGCCCTGCTGGCGTGGGTCGTCAGCGACTCGCGCTGGAAGATGGTTGGCGATGCTTTCGCGAGCATCACGCCCGGCGCTTTCGCGGCCGTGGCGCTTGCGCTGTTCGTCACCTACGTGCTGCGCGCACTGCGCGTCTGCGACGAGTTCCGCGACGAGGTGCATGGCCGTTTCGGTGCCTGCCTGCGGATCATTCTGATCCACAATGCAATGATCAACGTCGTACCCTTCCGCGGCGGCGAGACGGCCTTTCCCTTGCTCCTGCGCCAGGTCTTCGGCATACCGATCATGCGCGCCAGCGCCTCGCTGCTGTGGTTCAGGCTGCAGGATGCCTTCGTCGTCGGCGTGCTGGCCCTGGCGGTGTGGCCGGGCCTGCATCCGTCGATAAGGGTCGCTGGCGTGACCGCCTTGATCGCCGCCGCCTGGTATCTGCCGCGCTGGGCGCGTGCGCCGCATGACTGGGCAGGCCGCGGCAAGATCGTGGCGAAACTCGGCAGGCTGCGCGATGTCTTCACCGAAGCGACCGGCCGATCGCGCTATGGCTGGTGGTGGACGATCGCCAATTGGTCGCTGAAGCTCACTGTACAGGGATGGTTGCTGGCGATGCTGCTGGGAACATCCTTTTCGACCGCCTTTCCAGGCGTCGTCGGGGCCGAAGGCGCCGCCATACTGCCGGTGCAAGGCGTCGCCGGCTTCGGCACCTACGAGGCGGGTGCAGCGGCGGCGCTGCTCACCTCCGGCATTGCCATGAAGAGCGGCCTTCAGGCGGCGCTGGCACTGCATCTGTTCATCTTCTGCTCGGCAATCGCCACGGGTGCGATCGCCTGGCTGTTTCCCTCGAAATCGACACTGCCGGGGAACCCGGCCGTCGGCCCTGCAAGGAAACCATCCCTATGAGCATATTGCCCATCCCTGCTTCGGGACTGCCTGACGGCACGGTGATGCCGGAGCATACACTGTCCATCGTCGTGCCCATGTACAACGAGGCTGAAAACGTCGAACCGCTGCTGGCACGGATTCATCAGGCGATGGAACGCTACGGCCAGCCGTGGGAGGTCGTGCTGGTCGATGACGGCAGTACCGACGCGACGGTGAGCGAGATCAGGCGCCTGGCGGCGCATTACGGCCCGCATGTGCATGCGGTCGAGCTGGTGCGCAACTACAAGCAAACCGCCGCGATGCAGGCTGGCATCGACGCAGCGCGCGGCGACGTCATCGCCACCATCGACGGCGACCTGCAAAATGATCCCTACGACATTCCGCGTATGGTCTACCGCCTGCTGAGCGAGGATCTCGACCTGGTGGTGGGCTGGCGCAAGGATCGCCAGGAAGGATTTTTCATGCGCAGGCTCCCCTCGCGCATTGCCAACGCGCTGATCGCGCGGGTCACCGGGGTGCGCCTCAAGGACTATGGCTGCAGCCTCAAGGTCTATCGCGGCAACGTGATCCGCAGCGTCAAGCTCTATGGCGAGATGCACCGCTTCATCCCGGCATGGCTGGCCACGGTGACGACCCCCAGACGCATCGCGCAGGAAGTGGTGACGCACCATGCCCGCATCCACGGCCAGTCCAAATACGGCATTTCGCGTACCTTCAGGGTCGTGCTCGATCTGGTGTTCATGTATTTCTTCATGCGCTATCGCACACGGCCCGGGCACTTCTTCGGCGGCATCGGCATCGTGCTTGGCGCGCTGGGTTCGCTGATCCTTGCCTACCTGCTTTGCCTGAAGCTGCTTTTCGCCGAGGACATCGGAACACGCCCGATGCTGTTCACCGGCTTCTTCCTGCTCATCGCCGGGGTGCAGATGGTGACGTCGGGCGTGCTGGCTGAAATGTTGGCACGGGTCTATCACGAAGCGAATGGAGCATCGGCCTATGTCGCGCGGCCACAGCCGGCGCCCAGTGACAATGACGGCTGGCTCCGCCTGAGCCGGCCATCATGAGCTGATCGGGACTTCCTGAAGGTTCCCGCCCAACAGACCGATGGCGCCCGGAGGGCAAGAGGCAAGGCGCAACGCGCCAAACCTCTCGCCCTCGACGGCGCCCCCGGCGAAGACCAGGCGGCGGTCAAATCGGCCGCCACTTCAGGTCCGATGTTCCAGTCTAGTAACGCGAACGGCAGCTGGCGCGCTGGCCAAAGCCGCTCGGACCGCAAATCCAGGGCGAATGACCCAGGAACGGGCCGCCATTGCCCGGGCTGTAGGAGACCTTCACCGTTGCCGGCCTGCCGACCCGCTGCGGCCGCACGAAGGCTGCATAGGCCTCCTGCCTGGTACGCGTTACCATGGTCGTCTGTGTGAGCGGCCTGCGGTAAAGAACCTTCTTTCCGGCGCGATCGAGCTTCCTGACGTGCTGGACCTTCTTGCCAAAACCTTGATCAACGATCCGTCCGTTGATTGAGCTGGTCTTGGTCGTGTCCATCGTCTGGCAGCCTGACACCATCGAGGCCAATGCGATTGCAGCAACAGCATAGGCATATTTTCTGCCGGTCAGATTGTCCATAAACTTTCTCATCGTCTGCTCCCTGCCCTGTAATGTAACGTGATTGAAAGCAAAGATATACTTCGAATCCGTCGCTTCTAATCGCTCGTGGGTGGCCGTTTTCCATTCACATCGTCCCGTCATATTAGAAGAGACTTATTAAAATTCGTGCAAACGTCATAATGAACGCAGCCTTTCACTCTTCGCTCGAATTTGAAGGAAATTCGGTTGTCGGATCGGCTGGCAGACGGAGCCTTGCCAAACGGCACATCGGCATACGCGACCCACTCGCGCCTGCGGCAAACAGAAGCCGGTGCTCCGGCTGTCAGGGATGTTGCGACGTATAAAACGCTCAGCGCCGCAACCGGCGCCGGCAGGGCCGACTGCCCCAGGCTCTCTCCAGCCGACAAAAAGGGCTAGCGATCCTTATCGCCGGAAGTGGCTGGATGCGGCGGCCCGCTTCAGGGTGCCGATGCCGCTATATGCACCCCTCGACAAATGGACCGCTGACCCACAGCGAGCCGCTGTTGAACATGCTGGTCCCGCTGTCATCGATGAACCCTACAGTCTTGTTGTCGACATGCAGCTTGCTCTTCGGCACCACTCGGCCGTCTATCTTGATATTCTTGACGAACAGGTTGCGATCGCCAGCCTTGCCCTGTCCCGCCCAGAGGTCGTTGGCATAGCGGAGTTCGATTTTCCGCGGATTGGGCACGCCGCTTAGATTGAAGCGAAATGGTACGGTATGAGCGGACGCTGCCTTCAACTCCGCGACGATCGATTCTGCTGTGATCGCCGTGCTTTCCGTCCCCAGGACGTCCGCCTGTCCAACCGGCTTTCCGTCGACAAGCACGTCGAGCCGTGGGGAACCTTCGAAGCTGGTGCCGGCCGCGTCGATCTCGAGGCTGGCAATGCTGCAACGCGCCGCGTCTTTCGCCGCAACAGCGACCATATTGGCAACGCGGCGCTTCTGCGACTGTACCCATCCGGCGATCGGCTGCAGGATGGCGGTGCGATCGCCGGTGCCGGCCTTGATGAGGTTGACCTTTTCCGTAGGATCCGTCTTGAGGTCATACGCCTCGATGCTGCCGGTGGTCGCGTTGAAGATGACCTTTCGATCATCTTCTCGGTAGCCGAATTGGAAACCGCTCCAGGGAATGAAGAAGAATGTCTTGTTCGGCCGCTGCTCGCTGAACAAGCTGTGACCCTGCCAGGATTTTGGAAGCGGAAGGCCGAGTATATCGAGGATGGTCGGGGCTATGTCGATAATGCCACCGATAGAATGTGCGACGGCATCATGAAAAAGCTGCTTGTTGATCATGATAAGCGGGATATGGATATTTTCTTCGTAGAGAGCACTGGCATGGACGTAGTTCCCATGCTCTCCAAACGCTTCGCCGTGGTCGCCGAGTATGACCACAAGCGTCGAATCGAGTTTGCCGGACTGCTTGAGTGAATCGAGGATCTGTCCCAGCGCCTGGTCACCGACCTTCAGCGCGTTGAGATAGGCGTTGAACTTCTCGTCATCTGAATAGTGAACTTTCGAGCCATCAGAGAGGTGGGGGGTCTCTTTCATCGCCGTAAACAGCGGGCTGTCGATGAGATAGGGGTAGTGGGTCATCGCCGTAAACATCACCGCGAAGAAGGGATTTTCGGCATCCTCATTCACCCAGTTGATTACAGACTGAGCCGTACAGAGATCGCTGTTGTAGTCGAAATTCTTCCATTCCTTGGAGCTGAGCTTGAATGTGGGAATATCGCATTTCTGCCCGCGGTAGTCCTGAATGACATCAAGCCCCTTGTTGAGCAGAAACTCATCAACGCGCTGGAACCGTGAATCCGCACTCCAGAAAAATCCGGTGCGAAAGCCGCTTGCGGTCAGAGTGTTGGAGATTGAACTCAGCGGCAGATCCGGATGGCTCGCGGTCATCCCATAGTAGGATATGTCATTGTACATCGAGCTGAACAGCGAAAATATCGAATAGTTTGTAGAGGGAGTATGCGCATATATATTGTCGAAGCGTATCGAGTCATTTGAGTAATTCTTTATGTTTGGTGTAACAGGATACTTTCCACCAAACGTCTCGACGTATCGGGATGGCACCGATTCCATCATGAAAACCAGCACGTTCTTTATCGGATTTGGTGATTGCACCTTGAAGCTGGACGTCTCCGCCGGACGTTCCCCAACGCTGGCGACGTCAACGTCCACCCCGACATTCGCGGCGAAAACGAGGGGGGTCGGACTGAACAGGGCCGATTCGACAAAGTACACGATAGGGTTCGCAACCTTTGCCTCTGGCAGGGCCGCCGCCCGAACATGGTATCCGGTGCCAACCAGTCCAGCACCGACGCAAAGGACAAGCGCCCCCAGCAATACCGCTCGAGCAGTTCCCGCCAGCCGCAGACACAGCCCTGCCGTCGCGTAGCCCAAGAGCAGCGCCAGAACTATGGACAACGACGAGAATGCGAAATCCCTTGGGTTGAGCGCGTCACCTATGGCGTTCTTGGCGTCGGCATTCTGCAGGAAGTCGCCATAGACCAACCACTGGAAAGTGAACGGCTCGCTCAGCATTTTGACGAGATTGATGTTGGCAAACCCCCAACATAGCGAAATCAGGATGGCGAGATAGAAAGTGATGACCACGACGACGCCGAAGAGGCGGTTGGCCTTTGCCAGGAAAAGCAGGAGCAGGGCTGCTGCCGTCAGCGACGAAATGAAAATAAGATCGTGGTAGCTTGACACTATTCCGCTGGGGACGGAGGCCAAGCGACCCTGGAGCGTCGATTGGGGATCGATGATGAAGCCTCGGTAGACACCCAGAAGCACCCAGGAGAAAAACCCGGTGCAAGCGATCAGCAGGCCTGCGCGCAGGAAGCGCTTGGAACTTTGTGAACCGGGCTGTGTCTTCAATTCCATCTGACCGTTCCGTGCATAACCGCGAGGACAACCGAAAGAGCAAAGGGCGTGATGCTACGTTGCAATCTGAAAGCCGATGCCATTTTTCCGAATGCCAGGTTCACTCGCCCGGCGAACCGGCCGATCTCGAATTAGCCACCGCTTCCACCCCTGCGGTCGAGAAGTTGTCATGGCAATCCCTGAGTTGGCGGGCCGCCAGGCTCTTCCAGACTATCTGACGCTTGCCCGATCCCAGGCGGGGTCAAGATGGAATGTGCGGGTTCCGCTCCCGCCACGCCCGGCTCCGGAAACCGGGTAGGCCACGCTGACGATGCGCACACTGCCTGCTCCCTGCTGGAGCCCGTATATGCCTTCCAGGCCGCGGTCATAAAACGCAGCGCCCGGGACGAAGAGCGCAACGCCCGCGAGCGAGGCCTGCAAGGCGAGTTTCGCGACGTTGCGCCGCAACGAAATTCTGTTCTCCGACAGGTGCCTGGTGATGATTACGACCACAAGCAGCCCGTAGACGAACGCATTGAAGGCAGCGAACCAGTAGAAGCCGGTGGCATCCGACGCGCGGTCCACCAGAAGGACCGGCAGCGAAGCTCCGATTGCAAGTGTCACATACGGAACGATGACGCGGGCAGGCAGCAGATTTTTCGGGCCACTGCCCTTGGGGGTAACGCGAAAATCCACGAACGACTTGGTCACATAATCACGGATCGACGACAGCGTGCCCGCCAGCACCCACGGCCAACGCGCGAAGAATGAGAACAACATTCCCTCCCAACTGATCGTCTTGGCGGTGAGCGGGCGCGACAGGCCGAAGGCCTTCAGCAACATCACCAGCATAATCAGGGAAATAGAGTTCGGCGCATAGTATAAAAGGAAATCGACATACGTCACATTGGCAAAGCTCTTCCCCGTCAGAAGCGCGTACATAGGCATGACGTACATGACAAGCGAAAAAACGGCGAACAGCGGATACCAGAGCTGGCGAAACAGGAACTGGAATTTCAGCCGTGGCGATAGCTTGGAAAGATATACGGGCGAGTATTCGAGCATGATCGTCATCAGGCTCCGCGACCACTGGAACTCCTGCGTGACAAGATCGGCAAAGGTTTGCGGGCCGTCGCCATGGGCAATGGCGTCTATGGCATGCACACCACGCCAACCAGCCGCAATGAACAGCATGGACGTCGAGTGATCTTCGGCCAGTTCCGGGCCAAGGCCGCCGACCTGCTTGAGCGCTGCGGTTCTCACGGCATAGTGCGAGCCGATGCAGAGTGGCGTTCCGTCGCCCGTATGGCCGGACTGCAAGGGTCCGTGGAACATCCCTTCCGGGAACAGCCGGCCGCGTGCCGACCAGCTTTCAGCGGCATTGTTGTCGCATATGCTCGGCGCCGATACATAGCCAACCGCCGGGTCGGCAAAGGCCAGCAGGATTTCCCTGAGATAGGTTGGGGTCGGGACGTGGTCCGCATCCATCTGAGCGACGAAGTGGTAGCGCTCATAACCATAGTGGTCGTAGAAGAACGCTAGATTTCCCTCTTTGCAGCGTGTCCGGCGGGGCCACACCTGGCGGTGATAATCTTCCCGCCCGCGCCGCGTCGAAATCATGACGTTGTGGGCATCGCACCAGGCAATCGTTTCCTCGGACGGGTCCTCGTCGGCCAGCCAGGTATCATGCGGACAGTCCTGCGCCAGCATCGCTTCGAGGGTTCGCGCAACCACGGAAAACGGCTCTGACGGAGCCTTGGTCACCACCATCGCGACACGCGAATGCTTCGGGATCGTGTGAAGCCTGGACGGCTTTTTCATCGCATGCACGTTCAAGAGAAAATACATCGGCATGAACGTCAGCCATACGAGCGTCAGTGTCGCCAGCATGTATGGAATGACGTGCTCGATATGCCCGGGCTGCAGCCACCAGAACCAGAAAAATCCGAACGTTACCGACCAGCAGGCAAGTCCCAGCCTCCAGATCCACTGCTGGGTGGCCGACAGCACCGGCACCAGGAAAGGAGGCTTCTCCGCCGCATTGCCCGCAGCCGCCCCACGCCCTCGTTTCGGCATGGTCTTGCCGCTGATGATCCCCACGTCCGCGGAAACACTCATACCCGTACCGCCGCCACCCGAGCGTCAGCCGAACGACGGCTGACGAGCCTTGAAAACCCGCCCTTAGAATCCACCTGGGTGCTTTAGAGTCAACTAAATTAAGTGTTGGTTAACTATAGTTCTTGCGAATTGGTTAACCTAAGACCTTGAATCGCGATGGCAAATTCCGTCGATCCTTCCGCCGACCAGTCCGGGGATAGCGAGGGGATAGCGAGCCGGCAAATTTTCAGCGTTGGAGAATTCGCCGAGGGGACCAAAAAGCTGTCCGGATGGGAACCGGCTCGAGCGGCGTTAACCATGTTGCGTGCATCAGGGTTAAGCAATCATTAATTATACTTGACTCTTGGCTCGGACCGGCTCTTAAATTAGCTAGGGATGATATATCGGGATATAGACGCGAATTTGTGAGTATCGCGGCGAACTCCTCTCTACGGCACCTCTGTGTTGGCGCCTTGAGAGTTAATCTTTGGGGTTTCGTACGAAGGTCCGTACAATCGCCAATGATCGCTCCGAAATCCCGCAGATTCCGCCAATAGAGCCGATGGCCTTTTGGGTAGTCGTGTCGATCAAGCATCGATGCGCACGGGCGAAGCCTTAACTTCCGCGAGAAGTCGAGGCCATGGGAGAATCTATGATGACACACTCCGCAGCAAAGACACTTGCAATCGCGCTGGTATTGGGCGGGAGCGCCGCCTTCCCTACTGCAGGAGGGGCCGGCTCCGTAACAGCGACCGACCCTGTTCAGACGAGCAGTGCTGCGTCGGCGTTCGGTTCATATGATCCCTACGGGGACTTCAGCGCCGACAAGAGCGCCAGCATCGAAGAGCTGTTCCTGCCCTGGGAAGACGTCGATCTGTCGACACTGCCGCTTGCCGACGCTTATGCGCTGCAGCGCGGCCGCTCGCTTCTGATCACGGTTGAGCCGTGGACGTGGTCCAAGGACTGGCGCATCACCCCGCCCGAATTGCGTGACCGCATTTTGAGCGGCAAATATGACGCCAACATGCAGGCGATCTGCGACCTGGTGGGACAGATGAAGAGCCCGGTGACCATTCGCTGGGCGCAGGAAATGGAAGACAAGAACGGCCGCTTCACCTGGGCCAACTGGGCCCCCAAGGACTGGATCTCCGCTTACAAGCGCGAAGTCGACATCTGCCGCAAGGCTGCCCCCGCCGCCAAATACATGTGGTCACCCAAAGGCGAAGAGGGTCTGGAAAAATACTACCCCGGAGACGATTATGTCGACGTCATCGGCCTGTCGGTGTTCGGTCTGCAGAAAAAAGATGATGACGAGACCGGTCGTGACCGCACCTTCGCTGAGCTGCTGAAGCCCGGCTATGACCGCGTTGCCGTGTTCAACAAGCCGATCGTCGTTGCGGAACTCGGCTATGTCGGAAAGCAGGACTATGTCTCGAAATGGCAGGACGACTCACGCAAATCCTATGCGGAGTTTCCAGCGCTGACTTCGGTCGTCTACTTCAACCAGAAGGAAGTGTGGCCGTGGCTGGGTGGCTATGGTCTGCCCGACTGGAGGGTGACCCAGCATGTCTTGCCCTAGAGCATGATGCTGAAAAGTGGGAAGCAATTTTCGGGCAAACGGGACACCGTTTGTCCAGGCATCATTCTCCATCTCTTTGAGTGGCGGATTCAGATTTCAGGATACCTGAAATCATCCGGTTCCAAGCGTTCTCATAAACTGGGCGTGGCGTAACAGTAGGGGTAGGGGTTGTGAAACGAGTACTGGGCAATTGTATCGGAACGGCACTTGCCTGTTCCATTGGTCTGTTTGCTTTCCAGCTTCCCGCAACGGCCAAGACGGCGACGAAAATCGCCGAACAGGCCATGCGGGCAGAGGTGGTGCCGGACGAAGGCATCTACCAGATGTACCAGAACCGCTCGTGGCTTTGGGGTCGGGAGGGTGCTGGATACTTTGCCGTCCAGCGCCGTCAGTTCAGTGCCTGGACCTCGGACAAGGCGCGCAAGCTGGGCTACGGTGACGGCATCTGGTTCATTCCCGGAGGAGGCAAGCTGTGCTTCCGCGCAAAATGGCACGGAGCCGGCGGCGACTCCAGCGCTCTTTCCTGTTTCGAACATCGCCAGGCAGGCAGGATTCTCTACCAGCGCCGGGTTCCGGATGGCGAATGGTACGTCTTCAGGAGTTCGCACCGCAACCTTGCGGACGCGTTCATGAAATTGAAACACGGCGACTACGTCAGCCGCAAACAGAGCCGGATCAAGGCAAAGCTGTAGAGACTTTCATCTGCGACAGGTCACTGGTCCAAAAGCGGGTCGACTGAACGGTCAGGCGACCTGCCTCAGTCTCGTTCAGGCGACCTGCCTTAAGCCTTGCGCTCCCAGCGGCGATCTGGCGTCTGTTGCCAGTAGGTGACGGCGTGGCCAGCGCTCTTCATCACCTTCCAGTGCCCTCGCGCCGCCTCGAGCTGGGCGGCATCGTGGCCATCGAACAGGAACACCGCGCGCTCGTAGCCGCCCAGGTCAGGCGGCACCGCGCCGTCGACCAGGAACCTTATCTTGGCGTCGTTGGGATTGCTGTCGCCGGTGGTCAACAGTATCGGCTGTTCGCCGGGATGAGCCTCACGGTCGGTTGCGTGCGCCAGGAACGAATCGTCGCGGAAAGTCCAAAGATGCTGGTCGAGCGCATCGCGGCGTTCCTCGGTGCCTGTCTGCACCACGGCGCGCCAGCCACGGTCGATGCTGCGCTCCAGGAGGCCTGGCAGCGCATCTTCCAGCGTCGATTCGGTCAGGTGGTAGAACAGGACGTCGGCCATCGCTTAAGCCTATAGTGATTGAACCCCTTCACTGCTCATAATTGTCGCGCACCAGCCGGTCGAGCAGCCTGACGCCGAAACCGGAACCCCAGGACTGGTTGATCTCGTTCGACGGCGCCCCCATCGCCGTGCCGGCAATGTCGAGATGAGCCCAGGGCGTGTCCTTGACGAAGCGCTGCAGAAACTGCGCCGCGATGGTGGCGCCGCCAAAACGGCCGCCGATGTTCTTCATGTCGGCGTTCTTGGAATCGATCAGCTTGTCGTATTCGGCGCCGAGCGGCATGCGCCACAGCCGCTCCTGCGTCGCCTGCCCCGCCGCCGCCAACTTTTCGGCCAGTTCGTCATTGTTGGAAAACAGGCCGGCATAATGTTGGCCGAGCGCCACCATGATGGCGCCGGTCAGCGTCGCCAGATTGACCATGAATTTCGGCTGGAAGCGGTCGTTGCAGTACCACAACGCATCGGCCAGCACGAGGCGGCCCTCGGCGTCGGTATTGAGCACCTCGATGGTCTGGCCCGACATCGAAGTGACGATATCCCCGGGACGCTGGGCATGACCGTCGACGGCATTTTCGACCAGTCCGATGATACCGACGACATTGGCTTTCGCCTTGCGGGCCGCCAGCGCATGCATCAGGCCGGTAACGGCGGCGGCGCCGCCCATGTCGCCCTTCATATCCTCCATGCCCGAGGCCGGCTTTATGGAATTGCCGCCAGTGTCGAAAGTGACGCCCTTGCCGACGAAGGCGATCGGGCTGTCCTTCGGCTTGCCGCCGTTCCACTGCATGATCGCCATGCGGGCGCCGCGCGGCGAGCCTTGTGCGACACCGAGCAGCGAGCCCATGCCGAGCTTCTTCATTTCCTTCTCAGCCAATATCTCGACCTTGACGCCTAGCGCCTCGAGTTCCTTGGCGCGGGCCGCAAACTCGACCGGCCCAAGCACGTTTGCCGGTTCGTTGACGAGGTCGCGCGCCAGAAGGACGCCGTCGAGCACCGCCTCGGCATCGGCGAAGGCCTTCTTCGCAGCGGCCGGATCGGCGGTGTGGATGGTCACCTTGACCGGCTTCTTCGGCTCCGCCTTGCCGTCGTCCTTGTCCTTCCTGGTCTTGTACTTGTCGAAGGAATAGCTGCGCAGGAGAATGCCCGCGGCAAGACTTGCCGCGTCCTTCGCGCTCGGCGAGGCGCCGACCACATCGAGGATTACCGCGACCTCGGTCGCCTTGCGCAGCGACGCGGCAACGGTGCCGCCAAGCTTCAACCACGCATATTCGTCCAGTCCCGATACCTTGCCGGCGCCTATCGCCACCAGTCTGTCGAGCGACGCTCCCTGCGGCGCCAGAACTTCCACCGTGCTGGCGAACTTGCCCGTGAACTCAGCCACGGGAAAGGCCCGCTCCAGTGTCTTGCCGGGATCGCCGGCCTTGGCGACGTCGCTCAGGCCGCCCTCATCCGCCGCGAGCACGAAGACCGTGCCTTTCTTGTTTACCGCGTTCACCGCGCTCTGGGACCCGGAAAATTTGGCGAAGGCGATCGACGGTCTTTGATTCATCATGTCCTGCTTTCAGGGAATGCGCGACTTTTGGGGAAGCGGTTCGAAACGATGCGCGACATTTGGTCGTTTTCCGGCATTTGGCAAGACTTTGCCGAATTGGCATCCCATATGACCTATGGAATCGATGACGATTCGTCGCGGCACGGCCCCGCTTTTTGCCGCAACATGTTGTTAACCATCGATGTTCGCCCTTTCTTATCCATTCCCGCCGACACTCCGCCCAGCCGGGGGGCGTGATGTGGGACAGAACCCGGATAGACCATCTGATGAGCCAGTTGTGCAGGCGCTGCCGGACAGCTACCTTGTTCGGTGGCATGATGCCGTTCGAAAAAATCGAGAAAAGCCTTCATGAAGGTCGTTGAACGCTACATCATGCGCCGCGCTTTCGTGGTCTTCATGGCCGCTCTTGTGTGGACGCTGGCGATCGTATGGACGACGCAGGTGCTGGCAAAGATCGATCTGGTGACCGACAGTGGCCAGTCGGCGCTGACCTTCTTCGAAGTTGCCGCCCTCATCCTTCCGTCCATCATCCCGATCGTGGTGCCTTTTGCGCTGGTGGTGGCGGTCGCACAGACACTCAGTGTCATGAATTCGGATTCCGAACTCGCCGTCGTCAACGCCGCGGGGGCCTCGCGCTGGACGATCGTGCGGCCGATCATGTTGCTGGCGCTCGCCGCCGCCGTTTTTTCCTTTGCCGTAGACAACGGCATCGACCCTTACGCACGGCAGAAGAACCGGGCCCTGGTGGCGTCGTCGCGCGCGGATCTGTTGTCGCTGATCATCCAGGAAGGCACCTTCCGCAAGATTGACGACGGCTTGTTCCTGCAGGTCGGCGAGCGCCTTCCCAACAATCGGCTGGGCGGCATTTTCGTCGCCGATTCGCGCGAAGAGGGCGTCAACCTCGTCTACTACGCCAAGACCGGCAGCATCGTCGAACGCGGCGGTGAAAAGGTGCTGATGATGAATGACGGCGTCATCCATCGCAAAACGCTGACCGGCGATCTCTCCGTCATCCGCTTCACCTCCTATGCCTTCGACATGTCGGCCTTCATGGCGGCGGCTTCGGCGGTGACGCTCCTGCCCAAGGACCAGACGACGCAGTACCTGCTCAACCCGGGCGCCAACGACAAGTATTATCAGCAGAACCCCTACGAATACCGGGCCGAGGTCAACCAGCGGTTCTCGGAATGGACCTATTCCATGGTTTTCGCGCTGATCGCGCTTGCGGTCGCCGGGGATGCGCGCTCGCACCGCGAGGCGCGCGTCAATCCGCTGATCACGGCGATCACGATATCGCTGTTCGTGCGCTGGCTGGGCTTTTTTGCCGCCAGCAAGGCGGATGAGGTCCCGCAATATGCGTATATGGTCTATGGTGTGCCGATCGTGGCTTCCGCGGTGGCGATCTGGTTCATCGTCTCCAACCGGACACTGGAACTGCCCGTGACCTGGGCGGACTGGATGACAAACTTCGCCTCGCGCATCGCTGACAGCTGGAATGCTTTCAAATTGCGTTTGTCCAGGCGCGGCGCATCAGGGCAAGGGGTCGGCTGATGGGCTGGACACTGGGCCGCTACTTCTTCTTCCGCTATGTGACGATCACCATCTGGTTCTTCATCGGCCTCCTGGCGCTGGTGTTTTTGATCGATTTCACCGAGCTGTCCGGCCGCACCACCGGCCTGCCCGGCTTCACCTACGGCACGGCGGTAGCCATTTCAGGCCTTCGTATGCCGATGATCATGCTGCAGACGGTGCCGTTCGTCGGTCTCTTCTCGGCGATGGCGACGCTGGTGTCGCTGAACCGGCGCTACGAACTGGTCATCGCGCGTTCCGCCGGTGTTTCCGCCTGGCAGTTCCTCTTGCCCTGCTGTATCGGAGCCTTGCTGTTCGGCGTCCTGTCGGTTGGCGTCATCAATCCGCTCGCCGCGCACGCATTCTCCTGGTCCGAGCAGATCGAAACCCAGCTGCGCTCCGGCAAATCGAATACGGTCTCGGCCGATGCCGCGCCCTGGATCCGGCAGAAAACCAGTTCGGGGGACACCATCATCGGTGCGCGGGCCATCCTGAACCAGGGCCTGGAAATGGCCGATGTCGTGTTTTTCATTCTCGATCCGCAAGGCAACATCGTCGAGCGCAAGGACGCCGCCCGTGCCTTCCTGCGCGACGGCTATTGGGAATTGCAGGACGTCAAGACGTTCCAGAACGGCACGATCCAGGCATCGGCAACCGATCGCGTACCGACCAATCTGAAGCCCGAATTCGTGCAAGAGCGGCTGGCGCGCCCCGAAACCATCCCCTTCTACGACCTGCCCGGAAAGATCGAGGTTGCCCGCTCCTTCGGCCTCAAGGCAAATGCCTTTGCCATGCAGTTTGATTCGCTCGTGGCGTTGCCGTTCCTTCTCGTCGCCATGACGCTGATCGCGGCAACGGTTTCAATGCGATTTGCTAGGATGGGACAGTCGGCGACGATGATTCTGGGTGGCATCATCGCTGGCTTTCTGCTTTATGTCGTTTCGGTGCTGGTGAAGGCATTCGGCGTGGCGGGATTCGTGCCGACTGTCGTAGCCGCCTGGGTGCCGGTCATGGTGGCTATGTTCTTCGGGGTGACTTTCCTGCTATACAAGGAAGACGGCTAGTGAGGGAGGCGTTTTTGCCCAGCAACAGGCAGGCCGGTTTGGCGCGCCTCTATGCGGCGACCGCCTTGGCGTGCGTGCTTGCCTACGCCGTTCCGGCACCGGCGCTTGCGCAGGACGTCGGCGACATGGCGACTTCGGTTCCGGCCGGCTCGCAGATGCTGCTGGCCGCCGATACGCTGGTCTACAACAACGACAACCAGACGGTGACCGCCGTCGGTGGCGTGCAAATCGACTATGGTGGCAATCGCCTTGTCGCCCAGCGGGTCGAGTACAACCGCAACACCAAGCGGATGGTTGCGAGCGGCAACGTCGAAGTCATCAACAGCGACGGCACCAAGATCAATTCGCAGCATATCGATATCACCGATGACTTCGCCGACGGCTTCGTCAACGCGTTGCGGGTCGAGACCATCGACAAGGCCTATTTCGCCGCCGAAAGCGCCGAACGCATGGGCGGCGTGCTGACCACCTTCCACAATGGCGTCTACACCGCCTGCGAGCCGTGCGAGGATAAGCCGGACAAAGCGCCGACCTGGCGCGTCAAGGCCAAGAAGATCATCTGGAACGGCGAGAAGAAGACGGTTCGTTTCGAGAATGCGAATTTCGAGTTCTTCGGTTTTCCGCTTGCCTATCTGCCTGCATTCGAAATTGCCGACCCGACAGTGAAGCGCAAGAGCGGCTTCCTGATCCCGAGCATCATCTACAAGAGCGATCTCGGCGTCGGCGTGAAAGTCCCCTATTATCTCGCATTGGCGCCGACCTACGACCTGACCGTCACCGGCACCGGCTATACCAGACAGGGTTTCCTCGGTGAGGCCGAGTGGCGTCAGCGCTTCAACAATGGCGAGTACAGCTTGAAGATCGCCGGGATACACCAGCAGAATCCCGACGCCTTCCTCGACACCACTGCCTTCCCCTCCAGCTCTGGCCACAACGTCAATTCGGGCAGCGCCGGCGATCCCAACAAATTCCGCGGCATGATGGGTACCCAGGGGCAGTTCGCCATCAACTCACGCTGGAACTTCGGCTGGGACGTGCTGCTGCAGACCGACAAGAACTTCTCGAACACCTACGGCATCGACAAGTACAATAGCAGCGTCCACCAGTCGTCGGTCTACTTGACGGGCCTCAACGGCCGCAACTATTTCGACGTGCGCGCCATGCATTTCGATGTGCAGGAAGATACGCCTGACGACAACGCCTCTGCGCGAAGCGGACAACAGCCCTGGGTGCTGCCGTCGCTCGACTACGCCTATATTCCTGATGCGTCGGTGGCCGGCGGCCAGCTGTCGCTCAACGTCAACGCGCGTGTCATCCGCCGCGACGAACTCGATGACACTTTCTCCACCCCCATACAGCGTGTCCCTGGTGTCGAAGGCGAATCGGGCCGTCTCACCGCCGAGGCCGAGTGGAAGCGGAGCTTCGTCACCGATGGCGGGCTGGTGCTGACACCATTGCTCGCGCTGCAGGGCGACGTCGACTATCTCAACGCGTCGTCGGCTTCGCTAATCGCCGTCAACCAGATGGCGACAAATTTGGGCGAGCAGGACGATATGCGCTCGTCATTTGCTCGTTACATGGCAACCGCAGGCCTCGAGATGCGTTGGCCGGTGCTGTTTTCCATGGCCAGCGGGTCCAGCCATGTCATCGAACCGATGGCACAGGTCTTCATGCGTCCGAACGAGCAATATGTCGGCGGCCTCTCAGTGCCCAACGAAGACGCCCAAAGCATGGTCTTTGATGCGACCACCTTGTTCGAACGCGACAAGTTCTCCGGTTACGACCGCGTCGAAGGCGGTTCGCGCGCCAATGTCGGCTTCCGCTATTCCGGCTCGTACAACAATGGCTGGGGCACCAATGCCATCTTCGGCCAATCCTACCAGATTGGCGGCGAGAACTCGTTCGCTGCGCCGGATCTGGTCAATGTCGGCGCAAACTCCGGCCTCGACACGGCCAAGTCCGATTATGTCGGCCTGTTCGGCATCAACAGCCCCAACGGCTTCGCGGCCTCGGTCAGCGGCCGTTTCGACGAACAGAGCTTCGAGATCCGCCGCGCCGAGGTGAAGGCCGCCTATTCCGGCCTGCCTGTGTCGCTGAGCGCCAAATACGCCTTCATCCAGGCCCAGCCGCTGTACGGCTTCACCACCGACCGCCACGAGGTCACGCTTGGTGCATCCACGCATCTCGCCGAAAACTGGCGCGTCTTCGGCACAGGAACCTACGACCTGCAGCAAAGCCTGCTGGTCAAGGACGGCGTCGGTTTCGCCTACAACGATTCCTGCTTCACTTATTTGATGACCTACTCGCAGTCGCGCGATCTGAACACCAGGGAGGTGTCGCAGACCATCGGCTTCAATCTGTCGTTCCGCACCCTCGGCGATTTCGGCTCGTCGACCAGTGCCATCGACACGATCCAGTAACAATCGGCGACATCGTTTCGCCGCATAGGGCTGGCACGGGTTTCGCGCACCTGGAAAGATGAAATTGGGCGGGACCGGGATAGAATTGGGATGCCAACGATGAGGAAATACCTCTTTTCAGCAGGTTTCGCGTTGCTCGTGGCGGCGACGTCCGTGTCGGTCACCGTAATGACGCCGCCGGCGTTCGCCAGCGAGATCAAATACGTCGTCAACGACATTCCGGTCACCACCGGCGACATCGCCCATCGCGCCGCCTTCCTGAAGCTGCAGCGCAAGAAGGGCGATGCCGGCCAGGAAATGATCGACCAGACGCTGCGTATGGCCGAGGCCAAGCGGCTTGGTATCCGCATCGGCGACGCGCAGGTCGATGCTGCGTATCAGCGCTTTGCCTCGAGCAACAAGATGCAGCTCAGCCAGCTCGACGGCGTCATGGAGAAGTCAGGCGTCACCAAGAGCCACTTCAAGGAATTCATCCGCGCCCAGATGGCCTGGAACCAGGCCTTGAGCGCGCGCTACCGTTCCGGCGACGGCACCGGTGCCGTCAGCGAACAGGATCTCGTGAGGAAGATGCTCGAAAAGGGCGGCGCCAAACCGAGCGCCACCGAATACATGCTGCAGCAGGTCATCTTCGTGGTGCCGGCGGCTGAACGCAGCGCGACGCTGGGCAAACGCAAGCGCGAGGCCGACGCCATGCGCGCCCGCTTCAACGGCTGCAACACGACGCGCGAATTCGCCAAGGGCCTGATTGACGTCACCGTTCGCGATCTGGGCCGGGTGCTGGCGCCGCAACTGCCGCCGGACTGGGCCGAGCAGATCAAGGCTACCAAAGTCGGCGGTGCCACCGTCACGCGCGAAACCGAACGCGGCGTCGAATTCATCGGCATCTGCTCGTCGCGCGAAGTCTCCGACGACAAGGTTGCCCAGATGGCGTTCCAGGCCGAAGGCTCCGGCGACAAGGATGCCGACGCGCTCAGCAAGAAATATGTCGACGAGCTGAAGGCGAAAGCCCGCATCGTCAAACGTTGACGTGGGCAACGCAGTGACTGCGCTCGCGTTGAGCGCCGGCGATCCGTCCGGCATTGGGCCGGAGATCGCCATCGCCGCCTTTATGGCGCGCGAAGCTGCCGCCCTGCCCCCCTTCTACCTGCTCGCCGATCCCGCGCTGATCGCTTCCCGGGCGCGCCTGCTCGGCATCTCGCTGCCGATCGTCGAAGCCACACCGGCACAAGCGGCGCAGGTCTTTGCGCGCGCCTTGCCGATCGTTCCGCTGGCCACCGGCTGCATCGACAGTCCCGGTCGGCCGGATCCGGCCAATGCGGCCGCCACCATCGAGGCAATCGACCGCGCCGTCGCCGATTGCCTTGCCGGCGAAGCCTCGGCCGTGGTCACCTGCCCCATCGCCAAGAAGCCGCTCTACGATGCCGGCTTTCGCTTCCCCGGCCACACCGAGTATCTGGCGCATCTGGCGGCCCGGCACAGCGGCGTCGAGGCGATGCCGGTGATGATGCTGGCAGGACCCGACCTGCGCACCGTTCCCGTCACCATCCACATCGCGCTGGCCGAGGTGCCGAAGGCACTGACCACCGAACTGATCGTCGCCACCGCGCGCATCACCGCTGCCGACCTTACCGGCCGCTTCGGCATCGCCAGGCCACGGCTGGCGATTGCCGGGCTCAATCCACACGCCGGTGAAGGCGGCGCCATGGGCCTCGAGGACGAGCGGATCGTGCGCCCGGCGGTCGACATCCTGCGTGCCGAAGGCATCGACGCTTTCGGCCCTTTGCCGGCCGACACGTTGTTCCATATCCGGGCGCGGGCGGGTTACGACGCGGCCCTTTGCATGTATCACGACCAGGCGCTGATCCCGGCCAAGGCGCTGGCTTTCGACGAGGCGGTCAATGTCACGCTCGGCCTGCCCTTCATCCGCACCTCACCCGACCACGGCACCGCCTTCGACATCGCCGGCAAGGGCGTGGCGCGGCCCGACAGCTTGATGGCGGCGCTGAAGCTTGCCCGGCGGCTGGCCGACACGAACACGAAGGCAGTTGCCGCATGAGATCTCGGGCATGAGCATCGACGGGCTGCCGCCGCTGCGCGAGGTGATCGAGCGTCATGGGCTACAGGCAAAGAAGGCGCTCGGCCAGAATTTCCTGCTCGACCTCAACCTCACCGGCAAGATCGCCCGCACCGCCGGCGACTTGTCCGATGCAACAGTCATCGAGGTCGGCCCTGGTCCCGGCGGGCTGACCCGCGCCTTGCTTGCCAACGGGGCGCGTCACGTCATCGCCATAGAACGTGACGAACGTTGCTTGGCTGCTCTTGCCGAAGTGTCCGACCACTATCCCGGCCGGCTGGAGGTTGTTTCCGGCGATGCGCTGAAGACGGATTTCACAGGCCTTGCCAGTCGAGCGACCGGCAATGGCGGCCCGGTCAAGATCGTGGCCAACCTGCCCTACAACATCGGCACGGAGCTGCTGGTGCGCTGGTTGACGGTCAGCGACTGGCCGCCTTTCTACACCTCGATGACCTTGATGTTCCAGCGCGAGGTGGCCGAGCGCATCGTCGCTCCCGCCGGCAGCGACAGCTATGGCCGGCTGGGGGTTCTTGCCGGCTGGCGGACAGAGGCGAGGATCGCCTTCGACGTACCGCCACAGGCATTCACGCCGCCGCCAAAGGTCACGTCCTCGGTGGTGCATCTGGTGCCGCGCCTGGTCCCCCTGCCCGCCGAGGTGAAGAAACTCGGCCGCGTCACCGAAGCCGCCTTCGGCCAACGTCGCAAGATGCTGCGGCAAAGCGTGAAAAGCCTCGGCGGCGAGGCCCTGCTCGAACGCGCCGGCATCGATCCAACACGCCGCGCCGAGACGCTCAGCGTCGAGGAATTCGTGCGGCTGACCAACGCGGTATGAGGAGCGACATGCAGGAACTTGGGGTGGTGCCTCGACTTTTCCCACTTGTTGTGGCGGGGCAAAAGACGTCCACCATACGCTGGCGCGAAACGACAATCGTGCCCGGTTACATGCGCTATGTCTGCGATGGTGAAGCCACGTCGACAGCCATCGTGTGGGTCACGCGCTGTACGGAGATGCCGTTGTCGGAAGCTGCCGCCTTTGTCGGGCGGGAAAGCGAATGGCCAAAGGATGTCATGCTGGCGGGGATGCGAGAGCACTATCCTGAGATCGAATGGACCGACATCGTGCAGATCGTCGAACATCTGACGCCGGCCGATAGCATGCGTCTATCCAACTACCCAGCTGTCACACCGTAGCGGCTTCAGCCCGTCTTCTCGTCCAGCAGTCCCGAGACGAAATCGAACAGGCCTGGCCGACGGTCGCGTCTTAGCCGCTCGGCGACGACGATGCCGCGCACTTCGGCGAAGGCGCGGTCGAGGTCGTCATTGACGATGACGAAATCATATTCCTTCCAGTGCTCGATCTCGTTGCGGGCGTTTTTCAACCGCGTTTCGATCACCGCTTCCTGGTCTTCGGCGCGGCGCTTCAGCCGTGCCTTCAACTCCTTCATCGACGGCGGCAGGATGAAGATCGAGACGATGTCGGCGCGCATCTTCTCCTTGAGCTGCTGGGCACCTTGCCAGTCGATGTCGAACAGCATGTCGCGTCCCTCAGACAGGGCCAGTTCGGCAGGTTCGCGCGGTGTCGCATAGCAATTGCCATGCACCTCGGCCCACTCCAGCAGCGCGTCGGAATCACGAAGCCGCTCGAATTCGCGCATCGTCCGGAAATGATAGTGAACGCCTTCGATCTCGCTTCCGCGGCGCGGCCTGGTGGTGACCGAGACCGACAGTTCGAGGCTGGAATCGCTTTCCAGAAGATTGCGCGCGATCGTCGACTTGCCGGCGCCGGATGGCGACGACAGGACGAGCATCAGGCCCCGGCGGCGAATGCGGGACCCCAAATCCTTGGCAACCATCGGCTACTCCAGATTCTGGATCTGTTCACGAAACTGGTCGACCACCGCCTTCAGGTCCAGCCCGATCGAGGTGATGGCGGCGGCATTCGACTTGGAACACAGCGTATTCGATTCGCGGTTAAATTCCTGCGCCAGAAAATCGAGCTTGCGACCGACCGCGCCGCCGCCCACCAGCAGTGCCCGGCCGGATGCGACATGCGTTTTCAGCCGGTCGATCTCTTCGCGAATATCGGCCTTCGTGGCCAGGAACGCCGCCTCCATGTGCAGTCGGGTGGCATCCAGATTGGCGGAAGCGTCCATCAGCAGCCTGACCTGCTCGGCGATGCGTTCGCGGATCACCGCGGTTTCGCGGGATGGATCCACTTCTGCCCGCAGCGTCAGCGCCTCGATTGTGTCGATATGACCCGACAGAAGCAAAGCCAGCGCAGCCCCTTCGCCCTGCCGTGCCTGTTCGAGCCCGTTCAAGGCCACTTCGAGCGCGGCCATGATCGCGGCATCGAGCGCGGCCCTCGCCTCATCGGTTTCGACAGTTTCGGGAATGTCGAGCACGCCGCGCAGCGAAAGCAATCCATCTGACGTCGCCGCAGCAACGCCGAATTGCTCCTGCAGCCGTTTGGCGAGCCCAGCCAGGTCCTTCAGGAAGGCTTCGTTAACGACCGGCTGCGCCTGCGCGCCGACGGCGCGGCCGATGGTCAGCGTCGCCTGAAAATTGCCGCGTGCAAAACGCTTCTGAAGTATCTGCCGGACAGTAGGTTCCAACCGCTCGAAGCCTTGCGGCAGCCGCAGCCGTACTTCGACGCTCTTGCCGTTGACGGACTTGACCTCCCAGGCGATCGAGGTGCCTTCGTGCTCGGCGACGGCACGCGCAAAACCGGTCATGCTCTGCAAATTCATATCGCCCACACGTCCCTGGCACATCGCCCTGAACCGGCTTTCCGGACAGGAGCAAGTGCGGCTTGAAAAAAGACTGCGCCGCAGGCGCGTCGAAATCGGCGCGCGGCGCTCTTCCAAAG
>NZ_RZQL01000370.1 GCF_003997935.1 Mesorhizobium sp. M7A.F.Ca.US.006.01.1.1 | reverse complement strand
TCCCAGAATCTGAAACGTTACAGATTTTCGATACGGCAATTGCGAGGGTTGCGCAACCCATCAACGAAGTGCCCTCGATATTTTTTCGGGCCGCGAACAAATACGCCAGAGTGATCGCACTTTTATGCGCTGCAACATGGTTTGCTGCGGCACAAACATCGAAATGTCGACCGATCCGGGCAAAAAGCGGCGGCGGGGGGGCGATTTCTCCTGGAATCCCAACGCGTTTCGCAAAAAGAACCATCCACCTCGCGACGAGGGTATGTAACTCGATATGGCAATCTGTAACGTTTCAGTATATTGAGACCTTACCGGGGCTGGAACGCATATCGTATCGCTATGGCGGCGATTGCCGACATGGCCCGCGGCTGCTATGCGCCTGACGGGCGGGACGAATGGACAGACAGCGTACGGACAAGAACGGGGAGGCGTCGGCACAGGGACGGCCGACGTTGAAGACGCTTGCCTTCATGACCGGGCTCGGTGTCACCACCGTGTCACGCGCCTTGAAGGATGCTCCGGAAATCGGCGCCGAGACCAAGCGCCGGGTCCAACTGGTGGCCAAGCAGATCGGCTACCGGCCGAACCGCGCCGGCGTTCGCCTGCGCACCGGCAGGACCAATGTCATCAGCCTCGTGCTCAACACCGATCGCGAGATCATGAGCTTCGTCTCGGACATCATCTACGGCGTTTCGGAAGTGCTCGCCGAAACGCCCTATCACCTGATCGTCACGCCCTATTCCCGCTCTCAGGATCCGATGGAGCCGATCCGCTATCTCGTCGAGACCGGTTCGGCCGACGGCGTCATCATCTCGCGCACCCAACCGAACGATCCACGCGCCCGCTACATGCTTGAGCACGGCATGCCCTTTGCCACGCATGGCCGCACCGATATGGGCCTCGTGCACCCCTACCATGACTTCGACAACCATGTTTTCGCGATGGAAGCCGTGCGTCGACTGGCGAGCATGGGCAGGCGCAAGCTGGCGCTTCTGTCGCCGCCGCCTGGGCTGACCTACTATGGCCACACGCTGAACGGCTTTGCCGATGCGCTGAGCGAGGTCGGAGCCAGCGAAATTCCGTTCAACACCGTTTCCATCGATCACACGATCGAGCAGATCAGGACCAGGACCGCGCAGGTGATGCGCCGCGAAAACAGGCCGGACGGCTTCGTCAGCAGCGCTGCCGCCGCGACACTGGCTATCGTCGCCGGCATCGAAGATGCCGGCCTCAAGCTTGGCCGCGACGTCGATGTCGTGTCCAAGCAGTCGTCGGACCTGTTGCACCTGTTCCGGCCGGAATTGCTCGTCGTCAACGAGAACTTCCGCCTGGCCGGCTCCGATCTCGCCCGCTCCGTGCTCGGCTGGATCGGCGGCGCCGCACCCGGCTCGTTGCAGCGCCTGGTCGCCACCAGCGGGGTTCAGGCGTTCAGCCCACCGGTTTCCGTTTAGGCCCTTGGGCTAGCCAGCCGCACCGCTCCCCCACGGCCCATGGAAAGCGCCCTTGTCGTCGATACGCTCGAAGCCGTGCGCGCCGAAGAAGTCGCGCTGCGCCTGGATCAGGTTCGAGGTGCCGCGGCCCTGCCGGTAGCTGTCGAAATAGGCAAGTGCGGAAGACAGCGCCGGCACCGGCGATCCGGCCTCCGAAGCCTTCGCCACGATGCGGCGCAGCGACGGATGCGCTTCCTGCATCAGCGAGATGAAGGCCGGAGCCATCAGAAGGTTGGTCGAGGCGCCGCCCTTGCTGAAGGCTTCCGCCATGGTGTCGAGCATCTGCGAGCGGATGATGCAGCCGGCGCGCCAGATCCTGGCGATGGTCGGCATCGGCAGGTTCCAGTTGAATTCCTTGGAGGCGCCGCTCATCACCGCGAAACCTTGGGCGTAGGCGGCGATCTTGCCGGCGAACAGCGCCAGTTCCAGATCTTTCAGCAAGGCGTCCTTGTCACCGGAAATCTTCGTCACGCCGGCGTTGCCATAGGCCTTTTCCGCCGCCAGCCGCTCGTCCTTGATCGACGACAGAACGCGCGCAGCCACCGCCGCTTCGATCGCGGTGGCCGGGATGCCGAGTTGTTGCGCCTCGATGACCGACCATTTGCCGGTGCCCTTCTGGCCGGCGCGATCAAGGATGATGTCGACCACCGGCTTGCCGGTCTTCGGATCGTCTGATGCCAGCACCTTGGCGGTGATCTCGATCAGGTAGGAATTGAGCCGGCCCTTGTTCCAGTTGGCAAACACCGTGCCGATCTCTTTCGGGCCCATGCCCAGGCCGTCGCGCAGGATGCCGTAGATCTCCGCGATCATCTGCATGTCGGCATATTCGATGCCGTTATGGATGGTCTTGACGAAATGTCCGGCGCCGTCGGTGCCGAGCCATGCCGCGCAGGGTTCGTCCTTGAACTTGGCGGAGATCGCCGTCAGCACCTTCTCGACGCGCTTCCATGAGTCCTCCGTGCCGCCGACCATGATCGAAGGCCCGTGGCGCGCGCCCTCCTCACCGCCGGACACGCCCATGCCGATGAAGGTGAGATCCGAGCCGGAAAGCTCGGAGAAGCGCCGCATCGTGTCGCGGAAATTGGCGTTTCCGGCGTCGATGACGATGTCGTTGGCCGACAGCACGCCGCGCAGAGCCGCGATCTGTTCGTCGACCGGCTTGCCGGCCAGCACCATGATGATGATCGGGCGCGGCGGCCGGATCGCGGCGGCAAGCTCTTCCAGGCTGTAGCAGGGCACGACCATGTCCCTGAGCGCGCCGGCATTCTCGACGAAAGCGTCGGTGCGCGCCCTGGTGCGGTTGAAGACAGCGATGCGGTGCCCGTGCTCGGCGATGTTGAGCGCCAGGTTGGAGCCCATCGTGCCAAGGCCGATCAGGCCGATTTCGGCATTTTCCATCGTTTCTTCCCTGCTTTCGGATCGTTTGTTGAGACCGCGATTTTGCGGGCGATGATTGACGGGCCTTGACGCCTGCGTCAACCGCCTCGCCGAATTGTGTTATCCGGATTGTCGGTTGTGCCCGTGTAGAGGTACCTGGCAGTCCGGCCTTACGGCCTGATGTCGACGGGCGCCTCGATCTTCACCATCTGAAAATCCGAGACCAGTATGTCGATGCGCACCGTCCACCGGCCCGGCACCGGGATGACGAGGTTGTCGACGCGCCAGCTGCCGTCGCCGCGCTTGCTCGCAGCGCGCTTCAGCGGCTCGATGCCGGAATCGGGCTTCGACAGCACAAGCGTTACCTCCTTGGCGTCGAGCGGGCCGAAATCGCCGCTCATGATGACCATCGACGCAACGACCGGGCCGGCATGGCCGGGAGTGATGCTGAGATCGGCCATCGCTTGCAGCGCGTGGATATGGACCGACACCGGTTGCGCTGCCGCAATCGCGAGCGCTCGTGGCGGCGGTGTGAAGCGCCAGCCCGCGGCAACGCCGAAAATCGCCAACACGATCAACATCTCGACGCCGATCGAGCGGACCAGCCTGCGTTGAACTTCCGTCGATCCCGCCTCGGCCGATGCCGTGAGTTTCCAGCGATTGACGGCAGCGAGCGTGAACAGAAAGACCAGCAGCCCCAGCTTGATCAGCAGCAGCCTTCCATAGGCAGTGTTGATCAGCGCCGCCGGTGTCTGCACCTGGATGACGGCAAGCACGGTGCCGGCAGCGGCAAGCACGGCCACCACGGGCAGGATCGCCCAAGAAAACCGCCGCAGGAATGGCGCGGCCTCCGCCGATTGCCCCTTCAGCGCCAGCCCGAGTGGGGCCAATGCGCCGGCCCACAACGCGATGCAGACCCCGTGCAGGAAGACCATCGGCCGCGTCAGCCATTGCGGTTCGGCGGCACTGGCATGGCCGCTGGCGGCAAGGGCAATCCCCACCCCGGCCAGCCCGGCCAGCGCCAATGGTTTGGCGGTGGCACGGGGACCGGCCAGCGACAGCAGGCCAAGCCCCAGCGCGATCAGCGCGACCAGCACCGTCCAGCCGAAACTGGTGCCGAGCCCGGTCCGCCAGATGACCGATTGTGCCAGATGGGAGAGCGGCGCCCCGAGCGCATCAAGCCCCTGCAAGCCGAGCGACAGCGCTGTCGCGACCAGCCCGCTCAGGATTGCAGCTGCAACGAAGCGCTGCCCGGCGCGGCCACTTCCGGCCAACCAGGCAAGCGCGAAGGCGCCGCCAACGCCGAGGAAAAGGCCGACGTAGAGAAAGATCTTGCCCACCCAGATAGCCGAACGCAACGGCCAGTCGACGGCTCCGGATACGGCCGGCGGTTCGCTGGGCGCGCCGATGGAAAACAACAGGGATCCGCCGACCGGATGACCGTCCGCGGAGATGACGCGCCAGCTCAAGACATGCGTGCCGGACTTGAGCGGCTGCGGATTGTCGATCTCGACGGTCTGGTCGCTGAGGCGGAAGGCGGTCAACGGAACCGGCGTGCCGTCGGGCCGCACCAGGGTCAGCACCAGCGGCGAGACCGGTTCGCTGAAGGTCAGCGAGAACTGCGCCGGACCCTGTGCCAGCACCTCGCCGTCGGCCGGGTCGGTCTTGATCAGCGCGGCATGGGCAAAGGCCTGGTCTGACACGGCAAGGCTGACAAGAAACACGATCACGGCCAACAGGCCGACGGCAAGCCGGCCGGTGCGTTTGCCGGTCATGCAAGCCGTTTGCAGGAGGGAGGTCGTGCTCATGTCACCGCCACGAAAAAGAGCGGCGCGCCCGAAAGAGCGCGCCGCCTGGGAGATCATTTCTTCGGCAGCAGCTTGATGCCGGGTGCCGGGCTTTCCAGTGCGTCTTCATCCCTG
>NZ_RZQL01000369.1 GCF_003997935.1 Mesorhizobium sp. M7A.F.Ca.US.006.01.1.1 | reverse complement strand
GCAACGCCTATAATGTCACCGCCGGCAGGGTCGCGTTGAAAGGCACCATCCGCAGCGGCAGCGATGCAACCCGCGAGCGGGCCTGGCACCGCGTCCGTACGATAGCCGAGGGGATGGCGACGAGCCACGGCGCGCGTGTCGAGGTCGACATCCACAAGGGCGAACCGGGTGTCGTCAACGATGTCGAGATGACCGAGCTGATTGCCGCCAGCGCCAAGGCCTGCATCGGATCCGACAACGTCCTCAACACGCCCGGATGGACGATCGCGGACGACTTTGGCTACTACAGCGAGAAACGTCCTTCGGTCTATTTTCGGCTGGGAATCCGAAACGAGGAGATCGGATCGGTCTTTCCGCTCCACCACGCCCGGTTTCGTGTCGACGAGGCCGCGTTGAAGGTCGGCGCGGCCACTCTGGTTGCGGCTGCGACGGCGTTTCTGTCGATGGAAGCGCCTTAGTCAGCCATCATGATGGTCATCGGTGCATGGGGCAGGAGCCCAGGATCGCTTACAGATACTGCGCGACCTTCCTGCCGACCGTGAGGAAGCGCAAGGGATCGATCGCTTCGCCATTGTGGCGGACTTCATAGTGCAGATGCGGACCGGTCGAGCGGCCGCTGCTGCCAGTCTTGCCGATGACGGCGCCGGCGTCCAGTTTCTCGCCGACGGTCACGTCGATCTCGCTGAGATGCCCGTAACGTGTCGCAAAACCATTGCCGTGGTCGACTTCCACCATGCGGCCATAGCCGCCGTTCCAGCCGGCCTTGGTGACGGTGCCGGGCGCGGTGACCTTGGCGGCCATGCCGATCGGCGCCCTGAAATCCATGCCGGAATGCAGTGCCGCGGTGCCGAGGATCGGGTCGGTGCGCACGCCGAACGGGCTGGTGACGGAGTGGCCCGGTGCGGGGTTGGTCAGCGGCAGCTGGCGCGCTTCCTTCTTGAGATGGTCGAGCGCATCCAGCGCTTCGTCCAACTCCTTGACCTTGCTGTCGAACATCATCGAGGAGTCGAGCGGGATCAGCGGTCCGCCGACATCGCTGTCGCCCTTGCCGAAGTCGCTGTCGACGGGCAGTCCGGCCGCCTCGAGCGCCTGGGTGATGGCATCGGCGCTCTTGTAGGCATTGTCGGCAAGCGTGCTGATGCGGGTCAACTGGTCGCTCTCGATGGATTTCAACGACTGGTTGATCGAGACGAAGAGCTTGTCGGCACGATCGGCGGCTGAATCGTTGGGCAGCGGATCGGAGCGGGTCGACCATAGCGAGAACGGCCTTGTGTCGCCGGCGCCGAGATCGGCGCTCAGGCTGGCGACCGCATAATTCCGCGCAGGCACCTGGATGCTGCCGGTCACTTCGGCGCGTTTGTCCGGCTTCGCAACCGCTGCCGGATCTTCGGCCGGCGCTGCGCCGACTTCGCTCTCGGCGCGTTCGAGCAGCGGGCCAAGGCGGCCGTGACGCTGGCTCAACTGGCTCTGCCGTTCAAGCAGTTCGCTGACCTTGGTTTCCATCAGCTGCTGGTCCAGCAACTGCCGGCTGGTGATGCGGTCGACCTGGGCGCGAAGCGCCGAAATGCGATCTTCATAGGCTTGCTGCATGCGCGCCTGACGCGCCGTGGTGGCGCCGATCAAATCGTCGCGCAGCACGAGATAGGAGGTGGCCATGAGGTAGCCGATGGCAATGGCGGCCAACGCGGAGCCGATAAAGGCCGCCAGCCACGGTCGGATCGTAAAATGCCTGATCTCGTTGCCCCGGGCGATGATGACCGTATGGGGCTCCTTACGCCTGCCGAAGACTGCGGACTGACCGGTTGCGTTCACGGGACCAAGCTTTCGTTTACGACACACGACAGCTTGACTACACATTATTAAGGTTAACAAAGACTTGCAGCGCCGACTTGCCCGCAGCGATTGCCCGCCAGGCGTGCGTAAGGTTGTAAGGGAAACTGGCCAGCCTCCGCCGGCAAAACCTCAAAGCGCCCGAACGGCCTCAAGCACTTCTTCCGCATGGCCCTTGACGCGGACCTTGCGCCAGATTCTGGCGATCCGCCCGTCGCGGCCTATCAGGAACGTCGCGCGCTCGACCCCCATATACTTGCGGCCATACATCGATTTCTCGACCCACAGATGGTAGGCCTCGATCACCTTGCGCTCCTCGTCGGCGGCGAGGTCGATGGTGAGATTGTATTTCGACTTGAACTTGTCGTGCTTCTTGACGGGGTCGGGGGACAGGCCGATCACCACGGCGCCGGCCTTCTCGAAGTCCGGCTTCAGCTGCGAGAAGCTGATCGCCTCCTGCGTGCAGCTTGTTGTGTCGTCCTGCGGATAGAAATAGAGCACGATGGGCTTGCCGGACGATGCGGCAAGGCTGACTGATCCACCGCCGTCCCGCGGCAGGTCGAATTGCGGCGCGAGATCGCCTACGTCGAGGTCAGCCATACCGATGCCCTTGTTTGAGGTTACGCGCGAAGCCACACCGATATAGTGTCGGACGGGGATTCGTCCACGATCGAGTTCGTACAACGGAAAATTGCGTGGATCAGGAGCGACCGCAGCACGAGAAGATCCGGTTCAGGCGTGATGAGATCACCGACCTGGGGACCTTTCCGTCCGCCTGCCGTGTGCCGCCGCTTGGTCAGGCGTCGATCGGACGCGGTTTTCGCATCCTGTCGCGATTGTTCGCCGGTCTGGTCGCTTTCGTGCTGCTGGCTGCCGTGCTCGTTTATCTGGTTGGCGCCTCCGGCATCGGAGCCGACCGGCTTCGCACCGAGGCGGAAACGGCGCTTGAGAAACTGGCGGGCGTCGATGTCAATGTCGCGGTCGGGCCTGCCCGCATCACGCTCGACGGTTCGAGTTTCATCGCGCTTCAAGTCAGCGACGTCAGCTTGAAGACATCGGACGGCAAGCCGATGGCCGATGCCGGCCGCGTGCGCTTCGGCGTGCGTCTGTTCCCGCTGCTGTGGGGAGATGTGCGGCTGACCAGCGCCAGGATCTCGGATGCCCGCATCGTCGTGGCGGCGATGCCGTCAGGCGGCGACTGGACCGCCGGCCTGCGCAATGCGGACGGCCTCATCGATCCGGAGAAGCTGTCCGCCGCGGTGTTCGGAAACATCAACCACGCACTCGATGCCGTGCGGGAGGATTCGCTGCGCCGGATCGATCTTCGCAATGTCGAATTCGTGCTGCCAGAAACCGCAGCGATCAAGCTCGTCAAGATCGCCGACGCCACCGTCGTGCAGTCGGGCCCGGGCGGCATGCAGTTTTCCTCGACGGCTGACATCGACGGCAGGACGCTTACCGTTGCCGCTACCGCCACCCGTGATATCGCGGCGCACCGGGTCACGGCGCTGGATGCGAGCGTCGACCTGGCCGATGCCGGCGACGCGGCGTCCGCTGCCGGCAAGTTGGGAACCGTCGCGCTGAAGCTGACGGGATCGGAAGGGTTCGGCGTGAACGCATCGCGGCTGACGGCTGCTTTGTCATCGACGGGTTCTGTCCTCGATCTCGGCACACGAGGACTGCTGCCGGCGGACGTCGATATCAATGCGACGCTGGTTGCGGGCAGCAACAAGGTCCAGGTCGACAGATTGCTGCTGAAGACAGGCCGCTCGACATTCGATTTCGCCGGTTCGATCGGGCCGAAGCCGGCAAGCGGAGCGGCGGGTGAAGAACCCTCCTATCGCTACGACCTGACCAGCGACGGGTCATCGCTTGCGCCCTCGGAGTCGCCCGAGCCGGCGCTCACCTTCCTCGCCCGGGTTGCCGGCGTCTACAACACGGTGAGCCACAAATTGGTCGCCGAGCAGATCGCGCTCCGGTCCGCCGGCTCCGGCGAGATGCTTGGCACCGCCGCCGTGGCGTTCGTCGACGGCAAAGTGCCGGGGATCAATCTGGCGTTCAACATCCACGACATGCAGGTCTCTCACGTCAAGCAGCTATGGCCGTGGTTTTCGGCGCGCAATGCCCGGCTGTGGGTGCTGGCCAATCTGTTCGGCGGCCGTGTCGTCGACGCCAACCTTCAGTTCCAGGTGGTGCCAGGCCGGCTCGGCAACGGCGTGCCGCTTTCGGCCGAAGAGGTGTTCGGCCGCTTCCAGATCGAGGGATCGCGATTTGACACCGCCGGCCGCATCCCGCCGATACGCGACGCGGTCGGCGTCGTCGGTTTCCACGGCAACGATGTCGATATCTCCCTGTCCTCGGGCACCGTCTACATGCCCAGCGGCCGCACCGTGGCGGCCAGCAACGGCACGCTGACGGTCAAGGCGGCCAACCGCCCGCCGGTCGTCGGCGCGCTCGACATCGATGTCGATGGCGACGCATCCGCCGTTGCCGAACTCGCATCCTACGAGCCGATCAACGCCATGCACCATGTCGGCATTCTGCCGGAGGACCTGTCGGGCAGCGTCACCGGCCACGTCAAGGCGGATATTCCGCTGCAGTCCGGCGTCGACTCCTCGAAGCTCGATTGGCTGGTGTCGCTCGACTACAGCGGCATGTCCTTGGCCAAGCCCTTCGAGGGCCAGACCGTGACGGATGCCGACGGTTCGATCACGGTCGATCCCGAGAAGGCGGTGATCTCCGCCAAGGCATTGCTGAACGGCATTCCGGCCGAACTCGATCTGGTAGAGCCGCTCAGGGATGACGGGCCGGCGCGCAGCCGCAAGGTGGCCCTGGTGCTCGACGACAAGATCCGCGCCGCCGCCATGCCCGGCCTGAAGCCGCTGCTTGCCGGAACGGTGAAGGTGGCGATCGACAAGAACGGCAGCGGCGACCAGAAAGTCTCGGCCGATCTGACCAACGCCAGGCTGGACATTCCCTGGG
>NZ_RZQL01000368.1 GCF_003997935.1 Mesorhizobium sp. M7A.F.Ca.US.006.01.1.1 | reverse complement strand
TATGAGAACAGCGTGAAGCCCTCCGGCACGAAACCGCCGGCCTTGATCTTCTCGACGGCTGCCTTGGCTTCCGGCTTTGCCTGCGGGTCCGACGGGAAGACGAACATGGTGCCCTCGCCGGCCGGGCCAGCGACCTGCCAGAATTCCGGCGAGGCGATGGAGTCCGGCATGATCAGCTGGAACTTCAGGTTCTGTTCGGCCGACTGACGCAGGATCAGGCCAGCTTCAGGATGATAGCCGCCGAAATAGACGACGTCGGCTTTCAAGTCCTTGAGCTTGGTGACGAGAGCCGAATAGTCCTTCTCGCCAGCGTTGATGCCGTCATAGTAGACCTCCTTGAGGCCGCCGGCATTCATCGTTGCCCTGACGGCGTCAGCCACGCCCTGTCCGTAGGCGCTCTTGTCGTGCAGGACGACGACATTCTTGCCGGCGAACTTCTTGGCGATCCATGGGCCGATGAAGGCGCCCTGCGCATCGTCACGCGTATAAAGGCGCATGATCGTCGGCCAGCCGGCCTTGGCGGCCGCGTCGGTCAGCACCGGGTTGGAAGAAGCCGGGCTCATCATCAGCGCGCCGGCTTCGGCATAGACGGCCGAGGCCGGAATGCTCGAACCCGAGCAGGCATGGCCGTCGATGAACTTGACGCCATCGGCGACGACGCGGTTGGCAACCGAAACGGCCTGCTTGGGATCGCACTGGTCGTCTTCGATATCGAGCTTGATCATCGACCCGTTGACGCCGCCAGCGGCGTTGATCGCGTCGGCAGCGGCCTGTGCGCCCTGCTTGAACTGATCGCCGATGGTGGCGAGCTGTCCGGTCATCGGGCCGATCACCGCAAAGGTGATGTCGTCGGCGAATGCGACCGGCGTGCTCATCATCAGGCCGAATATGGCCGCGTTCAAAATACTCAATTTTTTCATGATGGTAGAACTCCTCCACTCACGCGCGGCCGCCCCGGCCGCGCTTCTTCCAGAGAGGCCGGACAATTTCATCCTTCATTGGGCCTGTCTAGGCGCATTGGTGCCGCTCGATTGGGCCTGCAAGACGTCGTCCACGCAAAAAGCCACGCCAGCCTTGTTCCGGCTGGTCGTGGCTTTTTTGCCCGTCGAGCAATCTCCAGGCGCCCCCGCGCCTAAAAATCCCGCTCAGCTTCCCTGTGTCGCGCACGACTGGGCCTTGCGGCCCGCCGCGTTCTCTTTCTTAACCGTGACCGTCTTGCGCGGCCTTCAACTTCGCCGGGTCTGGCTGTCTGTGCAGTCTTGATCCCGGAGCTTCCCTGTCTTCGATCTTCGATAGGCCAGTCTGCGATTGGCAGATTTCAGTGCATGGTCATCCATTCGCGGGCTTCGCGAAGCGCCTTGGCGATCTCGACCTTCGACATGGCGGCCGACAATTCCGAGCGCAGTTCGGCGGCGCGGGCCGAGCCCTTGATGGCGGCGATGTTGAACCATTTGTGGGCGGCAACGACATCGGTCTCGCAATCGCGGCCGGTCGCATACATCATGCCCAGTTCGAAAAGGATGTCGGCCTGGGCAGTTGCCCCCATGGCGCCGAAACCTGCTTCAAGCATTTCAAAACGTGCCATTTCAATCCCCTGTTTCCGGCCCCTGTCAGGCTCCCGAGAGCTGCCTTCTTTCGTGCTTGGCGGCTGCTCTTCCGATGCTTTCGAGAATGCCGTGCAGGCTTGAATCCGTCGTTAAATGGCGTGCTTAATTTGAGGAAAACAAAGCTAAAACAAGAGGTAAACGCTGAAATTTGTTAAGGATACAAAACCAGCAATTCAGCCTGCTTGCGTCAAATTTGACGAAAATTTTCCGATGCCAAGTCAAGACTTCGCTAACCACGGGAGACAAAGGCGATGCGCCGATCGTTTCATTTCCTTGGCCAGGAGACGCATTCGGGGCCCTTCAAAATCCGAAAGTCTTCCGTTGCGGCACCGCTTTTGTTTTGCCGGGAGCTGGATTAGCTTACGTTTGCGTAAGCGGCAGACCGGCGAGGCGGAGCATCCGGCCGGACATCCAAAGGGAGGAAGACATGTTTCGAAAAGTGAGTCTGGCCCTTGCGGCCACATTTATCATGGCCGGTGCGGCCTGGGCCGATCCGATCGAGGGCAATTGGAAGACGCAGGCCGGCGACACCGCGGCCATCGCAGGCGGCGGTTCGTTTTCCATCACGCTCAAGTCCGGCAAATATGCCGGCAAGACCATCGGCTCGCTCAAGGCGACAGGCGACAACAAATATGCCGGCAACATCACCGATCCGGCAAACGACAAGACCTATTCGGGCAAGGCGACATTGTCGGGCACCTCTCTCAAGATGAGCGGCTGCGTGCTCGGCGGACTGATCTGCAAGAGCCAGACCTGGCACAAGCTCTGATCGAGCGCATCCTTGCGACATGAGGACGGGGCCCCAACGGGCCCCGTCTTCGTTTTGTCGACACATCCTGCACCGGTGATGCTCGATACCCGCCGGCGGCTATCCAAACCGACGCCGGCGCCGTCGAAACCCCGTCAATCATCTTGAACCGCAGATGAACGCCGGCATCAGAGCCGGTTCAGTTGCATCAGGGCATTCTCCGGCGTGTTGAAGGAGACCGACCCAATGCTTGCTCGCCGCTTCACCATCGTCTGCCTGCTGGTGAGCCTGTTTGGAATGTTCTTCGCCATCCTCGTTGCCGAAGCGGGCCGTCCGGCCCGCGCCTGGGACGAAGCCAGTTCCAGAACCTGCCGCCTCGCCTGCCCCACCCATCTTCGCAACTGAACAAAGAAACCAAGACCTCGAAAAGAAAAGCTCAGACATCATGAACCGCATCGCCGCCAACGCTCTCAAGACCCTTCGGCTTCTGCCGCGGGCGGCGCTTATCCTGACGGTTCTGGCCGCTCCGGTTCTGGCCGTGCCGATGATGCGCGCCGATAACGGCTCGACGATCGACGCACCAGCCCTGAAGAAGTCCGGCGTCGGCTTTGTGCTCCTGGTCAGCCTACAGCGCGGTTGAAGAAAAACAGCGCTTTGGCCGCCTTCGGTCGCGACACCCCTCCCAAGTGCCGATCCAAGTCTCTATATTGAGCCATGGAAAAGCGAATCTACCCACAAGCCATCGAATCTGTCGTCATGCCGGAGCCTTTTGGCCGGCAAAGCTTTGATAGCGCCGAAAAGGCCGTCAAGGCACTGCAGGCGCTTTACGACCGCAACACCAAGTTCCTGCGCGACTCCTTCGCAGAGCTGGCGGCAGCAGGCGGCGACAATGGCAAGCGCTACCGGGCCTTCTACCCGGAGATCGGCGTCACCACCAACTCGTTCACCCAGATCGACTCGCGCCAGGCCTATGGCCATATGCCGACGCCTGGGCATTTTGCCACCACCATCACCCAGCCCGGCCTGTTCGAAAGCTATCTCGTCGAGCAGTTGCGGCTGATCATGCGCAATCATGGAGTTGCGGTCACGGTATCGGAATCGACCACGCCGATCCCGCTGCATTTCGCCTTTCTCGAAGGCACCCATGTCGACGGCGCGGCGGCCGAGCGCATCAAGCGGCCGATCCGCGACCTGTTCGACGTGCCGGATCTCGACGGCACCGACGACCAGATCGCCAACGGCACCTTCGAAGTGGCCTTTGGCGAGCCGAGGCCGTTGGCGCCCTTCACGGCGCAGCGCATCGATTATTCGCTGCACCGGCTGTCGCACTATACGGCGACCACGCCGCAACATTTCCAGAACTTCGTGCTGTTCACCAATTACCAGTTCTACATCGACGAATTCGTCGCCCGCGCACGCGACCTGATGGCCAATGGCGGCGGCGGATACACGGAGTTCGTCGAGCCGGGCAATGTCATCACCAAGGGCGGGCAAAGCGCGCCCAGCGAAGGCGTTGCACCGCCGCGCCTGCCGCAGATGCCGGCCTATCATCTGAAGAAATCGGGACATGGCGGCATCACCATGGTCAATATCGGCGTCGGTCCTTCCAACGCCAAGACCATCACCGACCATATTGCGGTGCTGAGGCCGCATGCCTGGGTGATGCTCGGTCACTGCGCCGGCCTGCGCAACACCCAGGCGCTTGGCGACTATGTGCTGGCGCATGCCTATGTGCGCGAGGACCACGTGCTGGACGACGATCTTCCGGTCTGGGTGCCGATCCCGCCGCTGGCCGAGATCCAGGTGGCGTTGCAGGAAGCCGTCGCCGAAGTCACCGGCCTTTCCGGCTACGACCTGAAGCGCATTATGCGCACCGGCACCGTCGCCACCATCGACAATCGCAACTGGGAACTGCGCGACCAGCGTGGGCCGGTACAGCGTCTGTCGCAATCTCGCGCCATCGCACTCGACATGGAATCGGCGACCATCGCCGCCAATGGCTTCCGCTTCCGTGTTCCCTACGGCACGCTGCTGTGCGTTTCGGACAAACCGCTGCATGGCGAGTTGAAGCTGCCCGGCATGGCGACCGAATTCTACAAGCGCCAGGTGGCGCAGCACCTGACCATCGGCATCAGGGCGATGGAGAAGCTTGCGGAAATGCCGATGGAGCGGCTGCATTCGCGCAAGCTCAGAAGTTTTTCGGAGACGGCGTTCCAGTAGGCCGATGCCACGCATCGCGTAGGCATTTCTCATCTTGATTGGGCCGCATTTCTGCCGATAAGCAGGCGGCATGGAGAGAGCGAGCTTCGGGACATTGCTGATTTCGGTTGCATTCCTGGCAATGCTGGCCTGTTCGATCGCGCTGGTGGCCGGGTTTTTCGGAACGCTGCATCCGGCCTTCGATTCCTTCTCGCATTTCCGCGTCCACCTTGCCGTGCTGATGGCGCTTTGCGCACTGCCGCTGCTGGCCACGACATTTCGCCTGCAAGCGGCCGTGGCGCTG